>CANHCW010000242.1 GCA_947459165.1 Flavobacteriales bacterium | reverse complement strand
TTTTGGTCTGTGTCCTCAATCCTCAAAATCATGGTTCCGCCGTGTTTTCTGGCGAACAAATAATTGTAAAGGGCGGTGCGAACCCCACCAATATGCAAAGGGCCCGTAGGACTGGGCGCAAAACGAACACGAACAGGACGAGACATAATGGGCTGCAAAGTTAATGCAACTGCGCCCTGTTTGTCCTATTTGTACTGCAAGGGTTTGCCATCAACAAAAATGCCGGTAGGTATGGCTCTGCAGCCTTTAATTCGCACTTCCATCCAAGCTTTGGATTTTCCATTGGCCAAGGCTTTTCTCAGTGCGCGGTTTGCTTTCTGTAAATTGCCTTCTTTCAAATAGAAATCGTCGAAGCTGTAACGAAAATTTACAATTTGGTAGTCTAAACTGTCCTGTTGCAATCCAAATTGTTTCACTTTTAAAAAGCCATTTTCCTTGCAATTGTTTGAAGTAGAAACGGGCATGGCAAAACCATTGTTATCTTCGGTTAGTTTGATGTAGAAAGGCTGCTGCCACTCGGTTTTAAAAGATTTTGCTGCAATTTTTTCATCTCTGAAAATCAGTCTGTTCTGGTATTGTTCAGCATTGTCGTCCGATATTTTTTCGGGAATAGTCAGTAAAAATCTGTAGGCCTTTCCGTTTTGTTTTACATTCTCGTTTTGAAAGATAAGCCAACCCAGAAAGCCAAGTTGAAAGGCAAAACAGAGATAAATCATCCAACTTTTAAGCATCGGCGGCCTCCTTTTTTCTGCGTCGGATAAAAAACAGATTAAATATGAGCAGAACCAAACCCAGTGCAATAAAAATGAGACCTCGGGTTAAATTACTCTGGCTTACATCGATAATTCGGCAAAGAAGCGCCACAGCAAGCCAAAGTAAGCCATAATTCAGCACCGGCAGGCGATTCGTTTTAACTCCCCGGTTTACATAAACAGCACCCACATACACCAAAAGCGGTGTAACAAACCACATGGCTGCTTCATGCCAGGTAAAGCCAATGGCATAAAACACGGCTGCGAATAAACTGGCTGCCCAAACCTCGGCCGGTACGGTTTCTTTTTTTTGATACTTGCTTCGCAAACTGGCGAGTGCAGAAATAATCACCACTGTGCTGCTAAGCCAAAAGAGGAAATCGTGCTGAAATCCTCGCTTTTTTATCAAATTTTCATACACCACCTTGTTCCACAAATCAGCCATGCTGAATGCGGCTAGAATTCCGAGCAGGGCCAGTCGGGGAACGATTTTTATACCGTTCAGGAACGCATTTCCGGTGAAGGAATCTGTTTTTGCAGCCCATATCAGCAAACATGCCATCGCACTGCAGTAAGTGAGGAAGTTGAATGTAGCGAAGTTTGAGTGCGATGAGAAAATGCCCAACAGCCAAAGCAGAGCAATGGGGAAAATCCAGCTCAATGCAATGTAAAACCAGTTTGCTCTCACCGATTTTTGGTCATACCACAAAAACAGGAATGACAAAGTAAGCATCCATACATAATGCCATGGAGTTGTTTCCGGGTATTGGGGATAACCTGTTGCCAGCGCAAACCAGGTGGCATAAATGAAGTACAGAATAAACGAGAGTCTTGAATTCAGTACAAACATAACGGGAGTTGCACAAACGAGCCAGTTTAGCACAATTACAGGCCCATTGGCTTCGGCATGGTAAATATTGAAAATCAGAGCAACGCAGGTTCCCAGTCCATAAAACATAGCTATCCCCGCGATTTCACGCCAAGCGCGGATTTCGGGATATTTTTTCAGCACAAACAGAGAAAAGCCAATCGTGAAAAGGGCAGGACAAATGGCCAGAAATAGCCGTAGCGTATGTGAAAAATCGTACCAGTTATTGGATAGCACGAGTACCAGTCCGGCCAGAACCAAAACAGCGCCCAAACCCGCAATTACCGTGAACATCCCGGGTCCTTTAGCCTGCTTTTTATCCAGCCATGCCTCAATGTTTTGGGCTTGCTCCCGGCTAATGAGACCTTCATTCACCCACTCAGGCAGAAATTTACGGGTAGCATTCATAAACAACTCACGAATTTAGCAATTCCGTTCAGGGTCGGAAGTATTTGCTAGTGCAAGCGATAAAAAATTATTCACATGAATACAAATCATAGCGAACTTTGCGGTTGTCAAAAGGTTATTTAATCAGACCTGTAGATGTCAGAATTTAAATTAAACAGCATAGAAGAAGCCATCGCGGAAATCAAAGCCGGCAGGGTTGTGATTGTGGTTGACGATGAAGACCGTGAGAACGAGGGAGATTTTGTAACGGCGGCCCGTTGTGTTACTCCGGAAATGATCAATTTTATGGCAAAGGAGGGCAGGGGATTGATTTGTGTTCCCCTGACCGAAGAACGCTGTTCCGAACTCAATTTGGGAATGATGGTGGGCAACAACACCGCCACCCATGAAACGGCATTCACCATTTCGGTCGATTTGCTCGGCCATGGCTGCACCACCGGCATCAGTGCGCAGGACAGGGCCAAAACCATTCAGGCGCTGATTCACCCTGAAACCAAACCCGTAGATTTGGGTCGTCCCGGACATATTTTCCCCTTAAAAGCCAAAAGCGAAGGGGTGATTCGCAGGGCGGGACATACTGAAGCCGCTATTGATTTGGCCAGATTGGCCGGCTTTGAGCCCGCCGGTTGCATTGTAGAAATCCTGAACGAAGACGGCACTATGGCTCGCCTGCCCGATTTAATGGATGTGGCCAGAAAGTGGAATTTGAAAATCATCAGCATCGAAGATTTAATTCGTTACCGCCTTCAAAATGAAACGCTGATTAAAAGAGAAATTACGGTCGAAATGCCCACCCGATGGGGCAATTTCGATTTGATTGCTTACAGGCAAACCAATAACGATCAGGAGCATTTGGTGCTGAGCAAAGGACAATGGCAGGAAGATGAACCCGTTTTGGTTCGCGTACACAGCAGTTGCATGACCGGCGATATTTTCGGTTCCTGTCGTTGCGATTGCGGTGAGCAGTTGCAAAAAGCCATGGCCAAAATTGAGGAAGAAGGAAAAGGGGTGGTGGTATACATGAATCAGGA
>CANHCW010000241.1 GCA_947459165.1 Flavobacteriales bacterium | reverse complement strand
GGACTCCCACTTCGCAAAAACATCAGTTTTTATGCCTACCTCATCAACGGCTGGCAGCGCATTCAGGACAACAATCAAGAACCGGCTTTTGGAACCCAGTTGGAATGGAAACCGGGGAAAAACCATCTCATCAATTGGAACACTTACCTGGGTAACGAAGAAAGTGCCGCCCGCCCCAATGACATGATGCGTTATTTCACCGATTTATACTGGATTGGCCGTTTTGGAAAACATTGGGACGCCTCTGCCTGCGTTTATGGAGGTATTCAACAGTATCATCTTGTGCTTCCCGTTGACAGTGTTTTCGGACCTCCGCCCCATGCACGATTGCGACTTCACCGCTGGTGGAACGCCAACGCCCAGTTGCGCTACAATGCCGGAGAACATTATGCCTTTTCAGGCAGGGTGGAATGGTACAATGACCCGGGTGAGGTATTTCAAAAAGCGCTAGGCAACCAAACCGGCAGTTACAGAACCGGCAGCTACAGCCTGTGTATTACACGCAAAATTGACAAAAATGCCCTTTTCAGGCTGGAGTACCGCCGCTTTTTCTCCGGCAACGACAACCGTTCAATCTATCCCTTCGAAAATCAATTCAGAGACAACCTCGATGTGTTGACTGCCGCAGTTTCTGTTTGGTTCTAGCGAATATTTAACTGGCTTTACGGCAGGAATTGATGCCAAACAGGGTATAAAGCGGGCAAAAACCCAGAAATGAGGTGGCCATAAAAATGCCGCCAGCCAGAATCATCGCTATTCCTGCCGCACCTGTCACGGTTTGGGTTATGAATAGAATGGTAAAAACCACAGCAACAACAATGCGAATAATGCGGTCGAGGGTGCCCATGTTTGTTTTCATTTGAAAAGTATTTATTTGTGATGACCAATATAATCTTTTTTTTAGCTCCATTTATTTTAGATTGTGATTTTGGTCACCGATAAGTAAACAAATTTTCTAACTACCCTTGTTTTATGCAACCCGGAATATGATTTAGGATTGAAAGATGAGGCTCCAAATCCCATTCTGATAAAAATCTGAATGGGATTTGCGGATGTAATGCCTGCTCGGTATTGTTGCGAACATTTTCTAAATTATAATTCTGGTTCAACCAATAATAATTTGGAATTGAACTTCTTTTTACTTTAATTCGAATTTATCCTCCGCTAACGAAACAGCTTGAAACCAATTTGTAAAAATTGAAATATGAAAACAAAAATGTTCAACAACAGCGGCAGGTGCTTGAGATTACTCGCTAAAACCGCACTATTCAGCCTTGGCACATTAATTGCCGGGGGGGGATTTAAAGGCACAGCAAAAAGCCTGGCCTTTTTTTCAGTCTAACACAGGAATGAGAAACCAACAGTTTGGAAACACCTCTTCAGGCTGGGGTACGGCTTTTCCAAGGCCCAGAAATCCGAATACGGGGCAATTTTTCACTGAATATCTCGGTCTAAATGTTCAAACGGATGTGAACGGAAATATGCTCTTTTATGTTATTTCGACAGAAGAAGAAACTTTTCTATTTGACAGAAACAATAAACATGTGGTCCCACCTGACAAAGGTAGAATTATTCCCTATTCTAATTTCTTGGCAGTTTGTAGCCCGGACATCAGCATTGTTCCATATCAGGAAGGAGTAGTTTACCACATTCTCACCGCCGGTAGAATTTGGGAATATAATCTGGCAAAAAACCAAATAACTGCCGCAACTAGCAGTAATACGCGACGCATGGCTGCAGGTAGTTCTTTGGATTATGGAGCTTTTAATTTCAGTTCAAATGGCTATAAATATCTTACCTCCACACAGGCAGTCAGAAGATTAAATAATAATTGTACACCAAAGTACAGAACATACTCTCTTGTTGCCAATGGCACACAATCTACATTCAGGGGTATTAGGGTATACGAAATAAGCGAATCGCTGGATGCACACCAAGTTAAAGATACAGTTATTCAAGATTATCCTATCACAAGTTACCAGGGCATTTCCACTTCATTTGAATATAGCCAGTCTGAAATGGAATTGAGTAATGATGGATCAAAACTGGCACTGGTTGAAAATAAGAATATTTTCGTTTTTAATTTAAATACAAATGGCACCATTTCAGGTGTTGCAGCTGCATACAATTACAACACCAGCTCCACTAGATATGCTATTGCCGGCGTTGAATTTGACGGAAACAATAAACTTCTTTATTCCGTTTACGACATTTATTCCACCTCATGGTCAGGGCGTGGTTTGTATGCTTGGGATATATCAAATAATACCCACACGAAGTTTTCAAGTTCAGAAAGTTTCTGTTTATCTTCCATTGAAAAAGGGAAAGATGGACATTGCTACACAAGCAAACAAGATGGTATTTACAGATTAAACCTGAGTAATAATAACATTGTAGCACACCTTACCGGTATAACTTTAACACCCAGATTTGATATGTTCAAAAAGTTCTACCCCAGTGCGACTGTAAACAATCCCGTTTATTACCTGCCTGACCAATTAGACGGTCAAACATCTGAATTCCTTGACCTCACGGAGACTGTTTTCACCTACAACTTCGGTACTTTATTGACTGGCTCGTTTAACTGGAACAACAGTTCACATGGATTTACCACGAAGGGCAATGGAAAAGTGCTGGTATTAAATGCCATTAATGTACCCAGCACAGCATCTGCCATTACCTTAGATGGGATGACCATCGAATTCTACGATGATGCATCCTTCAATCTATCCCCAGATGCACAAGTTACCTTGAAGGGCACCATTCTGAAAGGCAGTGCCTGTGGCTTAATGTGGAAAGGAATCAGCATGATGAAAGGCAGTGGGCGTTTATCTGCAGCGGGTTCTATCCTCATTATGCAAAAAAATACAGCCGGACAAAACACACAGTTACACGACGCCTATACGGGTGTTGACTTATTTGGCAACCGAAACCGGCTGGAAGTACTTGACGGTACTTTGTTCAAAGCCAATGAAAGGCATCTGCGGATAAACGAAGGAGATCTAAACCGCATAAAAATTTGGGAGAGCAACTTTAACGGCGCACAATTCTTGCGGGATCAGGAACG
>CANHCW010000240.1 GCA_947459165.1 Flavobacteriales bacterium | reverse complement strand
GGCCTGGTACACATTTGCCGATTTCTTCCTTGTACTTGCTGCCCGATAGGGAGCAAAGCCTGCATAAAACAGCAAACTAAAAGGTTTTTTATTGTCGGTGGTTTGGTGCATGATGCGGTACTTTAACCCCACATCCACCATTTTCTGAATGCTGCTTCGCCCTGCAATCAATGCCAAATTGGGAACGATGCCGTATTCTGCACCAATTCTCACCGAGGCATTGTCCAAACCAAAAGCATCGTAAGCCCCCTGCCCCACAGTTCCAAACCGGTGGTTGATTTTAAAATCCAGCACCCCGGCGTCGGTTACTTCCATGCTTTGCAGGTTGATGACGCGGCTGGTTTTGAAGGCATTCTGCACCTTTTCCGGACCAAAATTCACATCGCCTATCATAGACATACCGGTATCGGTTTGGGCACCGGCAGCAACCGGCAGCAGAGACATCAGAAGCAGAATCCGAAACTTCATTATTTCTTGGGCAGGCCGCAATCGACTGTTACCTTGATGGTTTTGGCCACCTGACTTGCATTTTCGGCAGGCACTTTAATCTTATAATCGTCGAGGTTCACATTGAAATCGGCTTTCAGGGTAACTTTATCGGCCGTAACCACAACCGAGCCCGTAATGGTTACATCTTTGGTAACGCCGTGCATGGTGAGTTTTCCTTTAACTGTTACGCTGTAAGTTCCGGCAGTGCTGTATTTTACAGAAGAATTGCTTTGAATGGTACCCTTGAAAGTACTTTTGGGGTATTTGCCGGTTTCCATGTAGTTTTCCTGAAAGTGCTTTTGCATAAGCGCTTTTTGAAATTGAAAACTGTTGATGGACACCATGAATTCAACCGCACCGGTAGCCGCATTGACTGCCGCCACCACCTGAGAGCTGGTTGCATCTATGTTTTCGGCGGTGGTTTTACTAAAGAATTTAATCTTTCCGGTGCTGGTTTTATATACCTGTGCCGAGGCGGTCATGGCCAGTCCCAGCGCGATGGTAAAGATGAATTTTTTCATTCTTTTTCGGGTTTTGTCTTCTTGTTTGGAACTTCAATATCTGTGCCAAGCTCGGGCTTGTGAATGAACAGGTTAATCAGCGAGCAGCGCGACATTTGCAAGGCTGTTTCGCTAAGTAACTGCATCTCTTCATCGGGTTTGGTTAAACCACCGCAAGAACACTGTAAAAGCACAGAATCGCCTTGTTTTACTGCACTGACCGAGTCTTTCAAACTTGCATCGAAATTGCAGTTAATGGAATATCCTTCTTTCCATGCGTTGAGTTTAAACTGGGTAACCGAATCGGAAATAATTTCATTGACTGAACCCGAAAACCGAATTGTTTTTGAAATGTATTTGGAATTGGCCGCCTTTTCATCTTTGGCGAACTCGGCAAACAACTGCGCAGGCGATAAAGTGAAATCGGATTTGCCCGCACTGCTCACCTCGGCTTTTTGAGTGTAGAGCTTGAAAACCGAGAAAGCGGCGAAGCCAACGGGCAACACAATCAGCAGGCCCAAGTCCGATAACCCTGGTTTATGCTCACGGGTACTTCGAAAATTGATACCGAAGTACACAAAATAAACTGCTGTTACACCCAGCATTGCGAATGAAACTCCATCCCCAATTTCTGAAAAGAGTTGTGTATCTTTCAAGATCCTTAACACCAGCATCACCAGCATCGCTAAGCCAGTTATGACCGCAACAAAGCGGCCTGTGCCCCGGGAACGAAACGCCGACCAGAATTTGAAATTGCCCAGTTCTAACAACAAAAAAGGAACCCCGGAGCCAAAATACAGCAGTAAAAGCCGGTCGTATTGAGACATGGGTGATTTTAAACCCAACGCAAAACCGGCAATACCCATGATGAGAGCCAGCAAAGCGGCCGTGTCAGACAGTTTTTTTTTGTTGAGTAAACTAGATTTTTCGTTCGTTTCCATTGGTTGATGCTCAAAAACAAATACAGAACGCCCAAGGTTCCAACTTATTTGTATTTTTGTTCAAATTTCCTTATATTCATGGATAAATCCAACCATTTGCCAGAATTTACATTGAAGAAAAGTCTTAACTTATTGACAAAAATACTGCTAGGCGTTTTGCTAATTGCTTCGGATGCATCGGCGCAATTTCACATCTACAAAGCCCAAAAAGTGTATACGGTTGACAGTGCGCTTAGTGCGGTGGAATGCCTGGTTACCGAAAATGAAAGAATCGTTTACTCCGGCAGCTACGACAGCGCCCGCAAATATTTTCCCAATGCACAGGTCACTGACTTCAAGAAGCAATACATTTACCCCGGTTTTATTGATGCACATTGCCACTTTCTGGCCTGGTGCCGCGGACTGAAAGAGTGCAATTTAGTGGGTACAAAAAGTGAAGCGGATGTGATAAAGAGGCTGAAAAAATTCGCAGCCACTTCTGCCAGAAAATGGGTGGTTGGCCGGGGCTGGGATCAGAATGACTGGTCAGACAAACAATTTCCCGGAATTGAAAAACTGGATGCGGCATTTCCGGATAAACCGGTTTGTTTGAAGCGCATAGACGGGCATGCCGTTTGGATTAACACAGCGGCCGTAAAAGCCCTCAATCTGGATTTAACTCAGCGTATTGATGGAGGTGAAGTGGTGATGAAAAACGGCAAATTCAGCGGCATTTTAATCGACAATGCCACCGATTTGGTATTACCTTACATCCCCGATCTGCCGCGCAAAGATTTGAATGATGCCGTAAGAGAAGGAGCCGCCAAATGCCAGGCCGTTGGACTCACCACCCTGGATGAAGCCGGCCTTGATGTAAAGGATATTTATTATCTGGATAGCCTTCAGCAGGCAGGAATGCTGAAAATGAGAATTTATGCCATGCTCGCCTCCAGCCAAAGCAGTTTTACCTGGATTGCCGAAAACAATCGCATATCGGGCGATATGATGAGGGTGGGCGGTGTGAAATTTTATTTAGACGGGGCTTTGGGTTCCCGTGGAGCCTTGCTGAAAAAAGATTATTGCGATCGAATGGGGCACAAAGGTTTGCTTTTGCAAAATGTGCAGCAGTTTACCCAGTATTGCAGTTTTGTGGGCTCGCGCAGCTACCAGGTTTGTGT
>CANHCW010000239.1 GCA_947459165.1 Flavobacteriales bacterium | reverse complement strand
TAAACAATTCACCATTAACCATCCCCCCTCACTCATACCCACACCACATCCTTTCCGCATTATCGTACAACCAAAACTTGCCATTGCTGAAGCTAAAGCCTGCGCTGCTGGGCCGCGGACTGTTCAGGTGGTCAATATTCAAAATGCGTTTCAATTTGCCCGACCGCTTACTGAACAACAAAATGCGGTTCTTCACATAATCATACAATCCCACTTCAGCGCCCCGAAAACCCGTGTACACCATGGCAAATGCGTTCACATCAAAATAATGATCGTCAATTTCCAGCTCAAACAAAACGGGTTCGCTGTCTTTTCTCACTTTGTAACGGTGCACAAACCGGTTTGAATAATACCACACCTCGTCTTTCCCCGAAACCCAGCTGCCCATGCCCATTTCAAACATGTTGTAATGTCCCGTATACTCATTGATAATGTGTTGCGGGGTGCCGCCGGCATCAATCCCCATACTGAAATATTCCTCTACTTCCGAAGCCGACCCCTCCAGGCAACCCTGTTTGGCATTGTACCAAAGTGCTCTGCAATCCAAACCAATTTCGGCTTTTTGCAGTGAAACATTGCCGCCGGAATCATACATAAACATAGGACAGCCCGTCGCACCCAAAAAAGTGCAGTAATAAACCTTATTCCGTGGGTTCCACACCACCGCACCGCCATCGCCGTGAATTTGTTGCGGAATTTTTAGCGTTGCCTTGTGTTGCAGGTTGCGCACAACCACCTGCTGCGAATGTATCTGTTCAAAATAAAAACCAAACTGAAACAGTGTAATCGGCAAAGCAATATATTTCATACACGCCAATTAGGTTTTGCCGCCAATCACAATCACTGATATCAGTCAGCGTTACGCCTGATTTTTTCGCTAATCTTAACTAAACCGCCTTTCAACGAAACAGGGCGCATTACCCGGCCCCTGACTTATATTTGCTGCCAATATGGGAACCCTTATCACCATTTCGCAGTTTTTGCTGTCCCTTGCCATTTTAATTACCCTGCACGAGTTGGGCCATTTCATGGCGGCCCGATTCTTCGGCATCAGGGTTGAAAAATTTTACCTGTTTTTCGATGCCTGGGGTTTCAAACTATTCAAGTTCAAAAAAGGCGATACCGAATATGGAATCGGTTGGCTGCCACTGGGCGGTTATGTAAAAATTGCAGGTATGGTGGATGAAAGCCTCGATACCAACCAAATGAAAACCGAACCCCAGCCCTGGGAGTTTCGCAGCAAACCGGCCTGGCAACGCCTTATTGTTATGATTGGCGGCGTAACCGTTAACCTCATTCTGGGCATTCTCATCATGATCATCATTACCTGGAATCAAGGCGACAAGTACATACCCAACAGTGCGGTTAATGAAGCCGGCGGCATTTATGCCGGTCCGCAGGGACGACAAATCGGATTTCTTTCCGGCGATAAAATTTTAAAAATCAATGGCAAGCCCGTTGAAGAGCTTAGCGAATTGTACGATCCCGACTTTATTTTAAAGGATAAAAACGAGGTGCTGATTAACCGCAACGGCAAAGACACAAACCTAGTTATCACCGCCAACCTGGCCGAAATTATGGGTAAAACAGCCGATTTGCCTGCCATTTCACCCCCTTATGGCTTCAAAGTGCAGTCGGTTTTGGGCGGCTCTGCTGCCGACAAAGGCGGGTTGAAAAAAGACGATACCATTACCGCTGTAAACAACAAACCGGTTAAGGTGTTCTTCGAGTTTAAAGAAGTACTGTCTGCCGAAAAAGGCAAACAAATTACCGTTACTGCCCAAAACCAGGGCAAAACCCGCGAACTCAAAATTGCGGTGGGCAACGATGGTACCATTGGCTTCATGCCCGATTTTATTGGTTTCGAAGGCAAAGAAAAAAGCATAGAGTACAGCCTGCTTCAAAGTATTGGCATCGGCACATCAAAATCGTTCAAAATGCTGGTTGACAATGCCCGCGGTTTGGGCAAAGTGGTTTCCGGCAAGGTCGATCCGCGCAAATCCATGGCCGGCCCGGTAGGCATGGCTCAAATGTATGGCAAAACCTGGAACTGGCTTCGCTTTTGGTCACTCACAGCCATGATATCGCTGGTGCTTGCATTCATGAACATACTGCCCATTCCTGCACTGGATGGGGGGCATACCATGTTCCTGCTTTGGGAAATCATTACCCGCAAACCCGTTAGCGAAAAGGTGCTGTATGTAGGTCAAATCATAGGCATGGTAGTGCTGGGCAGTTTAATGTTGTTTATTTTTTGGGTTGACATTGCCCGCGCCCTCGGGTTTTAAATGAATCCGTTCGAGTTTTATGGTTTGGTGCCTTCTTTGCACATTGATGAAGGCGATTTGCGCAGGCAATACTTAAAGGTGCAAAGAGAATGGCACCCCGATTATTTTGCAGCAGACCCTGAAAAGCAAATGGAAGCGGCAGAGAGAACATCGCTGAATAACCGCTTTTACCAAAAGCTCAATTCTCTTTCTGCCCGCATGCAAACCATTCTCGAAATGCACAACATGGCCGGTGATGCGGGCAACATTCTGCCCGGTTCATTTCTGATGGAAATGATGGAGCTGAACGACGAAATTGAAGCGGCATACAACAACCCGCAAATACTGTCAACCCTGCAAAATCAAGTGCAGCTGCAGGAACAACAGGTATTGAACGAAGCCGCAGAACTGGCAAACAGCCGTGGCGAAAATATTGTGCAGCCGCAATTCCTTCAACTGCTGCAAGTCATGTATCAAAAATTATGTTATCTGCGCCGGGTTGCCAACAACCTTCAAAAACAAATCAATACCCCGGTTATTTAGCTTCAATGTTAAATTTGGCCAGTTTGGCTTTCAAACGGTTTAAACTCGATTGTATGGCCTGCAACTGATGATCCAATTGTTCTCTTTCCGTTGCTGCGGCATTCGGTGAATCTTCCTGTCCTTCGAAGGTATACTCAGCCTCTAGTTGTTCAACCACATCCATTGAGTTCAAGTTTAAAATTCTGCACAGTTGTACAAAGCGCATAATCGACAATTTGTCAGGGTCGTTTTCAAGTATGGAATAAGTTTGCTGCGATATTCCGAGCTTTTTCGATACATAGG
>CANHCW010000238.1 GCA_947459165.1 Flavobacteriales bacterium | reverse complement strand
TACGAGCAATGGAAAAACATGGTTCCTGTTGCTGAGTATGAAACACTAAAGCCGTACATAGAAAGAACCATGCTGGGCGAGCAGGCTTTGCTTTGGCCCGGAGAAATTACCTGGTTCGCCAAAAGCAGCGGTACCACCGGCAACACGGCGAAATTTATTCCGATCAGCTTCGAAAACCTGGAAGAGACTCACTTTAAAGGCAGTCGCGACATTTTAAGTGTGTATTGTAACCGCAACTCCGAAACCACTTTTTTTCATGGAAAAGGTTTGCTCATTGGCGGAAGTCACAAAATTAACCAACTCAATACCCGCAGCTTTTATGGCGATTTAAGTGCCGTACTCATGAACCACATGCCCTATTGGGTAAACATGAAAAGTACCCCCGATTTGAGCATTGCTTTAATGGACAATTGGGAAGAAAAGGTGGAAAGCATGGCCCACGCTACCATTGGAGAAAATGTAACGAGTATTAGCGGTGTACCCACATGGACCTTGGTTTTATTTAAAAAGATTCTCGAAATCACCGGTAAATCGCACATTCACGAAGTATGGCCCAACTTAGAGCTGTTTATTCACGGCGGTGTAAGTTTCGTGCCCTACAAAAAGCAGTTCGAACAGTTTTTGCCTCTGAAGCAGATGCAATACCTAGAAATTTACAATGCCAGCGAAGGGTTTTTCGGAATTCAATACGATGCCGCATCGCCTGAAATGCTGCTAATGTCGGATCACGGAGTGTTTTTTGAGTTTTATCCGGTGGGTGAAGACCCCAAAAATGCCGTCCCGGCCTGGGAGGTGAAACCTGGGGTGAACTATGGAGTTTTAATTACCACCAATAGTGGACTTTGGCGCTATAACATCGGTGATACAGTGCAGTTCAGCAGTACAAAACCGCTGTTGTTCAAAATTACAGGAAGAACCAAGTTGTTCATCAATGCTTTTGGTGAAGAACTGGTAATCGATAATGCTGATACAGCCATTTCAAGAGCCTCAGAAAAAACCGGTGCCATTGTAGCTGATTACACCGCTGCGCCTGTTTACATGTCTGAAAGCAATCCAGGCCATGAATGGCTTATTGAATTTGAGAAAAACCCCGATTCTTTGCAAGCATTCACAGCCATTCTTGATGAGGAATTGAAAAATTGCAACAGTGATTATGCGGCCAAGCGACAAGGCGACCTGGCCATGAAAATGCCTGCAGTGCAAAAAGCACCAATGGGAATTTTTAATGCATGGCTGAAAAGCAAGGGCAAACTGGGCGGACAACACAAAGTTCCCCGGTTAAGCAACAACAGGCAGGTGATTGAGGAGCTGCTCGAAATGATGAGTGCAGTTTCCCATTAATTCAATCGCCTCTTCATTTGTATCTTCGCGCAATATGTACAACGAATTCAGAGATTTTCTGGCAGCTGAACTCAAATCCATTGAAGAAGCAGGCCTCTTCAAAAAAGAAAGAATCATTGTTACCCCTCAGGATGCGTCCATCAAACTCAGCAATGGCAAAGAAGTGCTCAATTTCTGCGCCAACAATTACCTGGGTTTAAGCAGCCATCCCCGCGTGGTGGAGGCCGCCAAAAAAGCCATCGACACCCATGGTTTCGGCATGAGCAGTGTGCGGTTTATTTGCGGAACCCAGGATATTCATAAAGAACTGGAAGCCAAAATAGCTTCGTTTTACGGAACGGAAGATACCATTCTTTATGCTGCTGCGTTCGATGCCAATGGTGGTGTTTTTGAGCCGCTTTTGGGCGAACAGGATGCCATTATCAGCGATTCACTGAATCACGCTTCCATTATTGATGGCGTAAGATTGTGCAAAGCCCGCCGCTATCGCTATGCCAACAATGACATGGCCGACCTGGAAGCACAATTGCAAAAAGCCCGTGCGGAAGGAGCCCGCTTCATTTTGATTGTGACCGACGGTGTTTTCAGCATGGACGGATATGTGGCCCAACTCGATAAAATTTGTGATCTGGCAGACCAATATAACGCCATGACCATGACCGACGAATGCCATGCGGCCGGCTTTATAGGCAAAACCGGTCGCGGCGTTCCAGAATACTGCGGAGTAATGGGCAGGGTTGATATTATAACCGGCACACTCGGAAAAGCTTTGGGTGGAGCCATGGGCGGTTACACCACCGGCCGAAAGGAAATTATTGAAATGTTGAGGCAGAGAAGTCGTCCGTATCTGTTTTCCAATTCACTGGCGCCCAGTATTGTCGGGGCCAGCATAGAAGTGTTCAACATGCTTACAGAAACCACTGAACTCCGCGACAAACTGGAGGAAAATGTAAAACGCTTCAAAGCGGGCGTAAAGGCAGCGGGTTTCGATTACAAAGACGGTGATAGCGCCATTGTTCCGATTATGCTGTACGATGCAAAATTGAGTCAGGTTATGGCCGACAAATTGCTCGATGAAGGCATTTATGTAATCGGATTCTTTTATCCAGTAGTGCCAAAAGATCAGGCCAGAATCAGGGTGCAGTTGAGTGCCGCACACAGTTTTGAGCATATTGACCGCGCAGTGGCTGCATTTACCAAGGTGGGCAAAGAGTTGGGTGTGGTGAAATAGTAACTCAAAACAACACCTCGCTTTCCTGCTAGATTCGTCATTTTTGAAAATACCATAATCCGGATTATAAATTCTCTTCAACAGCATGTTTATTTTGTAAAGATGAAAAAAGGTATTAATGGCTTTTGTTTTAATTTAGGGTTCTACTTTCTAGTGCCTTTCATCACCCTTTTGTGGGGTTGCTCCGGCCCGGCCGGCGAAACAAAAAAAGATTCATTAGCCACCGCGAAACAATCGGTAACGGCAGCAAAACAGCCTGCCGTTGTCGCCGCCGATGAGCAAAAACTCGTCGATCGCATTACAATTAAACCCTTGTTGTTGTTCGGTAAAGAGGTAAAAACGGAGTACACCAAAATACAACAGTTGCTAGCGGCTGAAATACCCGGAATGATGTCTGTTTTAGCCCAGCAAAAAGCCGTCATAAAGGGTTCGTATTACATTGCTTTACCCGAAGAACCGCAATCCGGCAAAGAAACACGCGTATTTATAGGAATTCCGGTAAACAAAGAATTGAGTGCTACT
>CANHCW010000237.1 GCA_947459165.1 Flavobacteriales bacterium | reverse complement strand
TTTGCGGTGCATTTGGATAGAATTAGCCGCTATTTCGACATGCTTTCCCAATCCTTTAGCATCATGGGCGATGGCATGGAAAAGGAGCAGTACATGAAATTTCGCGATACGCTAACCCCGGCCAGCGGATTTCAAAGCGCACAATACCGACTGATTGAATTTGCCAGCACCGATGTGATTAACCTTGTAGATCGCAGGTACCGCGATGGTTTCGATGCTTCCAATACCGAAAACGCATTTGAGCATTTGTACTGGCAGGCGGCGGGCAAGAACCATCAAACCGGACAAAAAAATGCCCTTTTGAGTAATTTTGAGAAAAAGTACAAGGCAGAATTTCTGGAAGTTATTGAGAAAAACCGCAGCGGCAACCTGTGGCACATATACAAGACCTTGCCCGAAAGCGAACGCAACAATGAAACCCTGGTGAAAGCCATGCGGCATTACGACTATACTGTAAATGTTACCTGGGTAATGGCTCATTTGAATGCGGCCCGCAAATACCTGGGGAATGCAGAGGCCACCGGTGGCAGCGACTGGCAGAAATACATGCATCCCAAATACCAGAAACGCATTTTCTTTCCTGAACTCTGGACTGCAGATGAATTGCAAAATTGGGGCTTGAATTTGGATTGATTGAGGAATTGCACTTCTTGTTAATCTAATTGTAAAACAAATACATAAGGGGCTTGTTTATCTTACAGGCTTCTGTAATGCGGTATGATGAAACGATAGAAAAATGGTCTAAAAGGCTTCTTTCTGCTGAAACGCAAAAAAGAGCTGAAAGGACCATTTTAGCCGTAGCCATTGGAAGTTTTTTGGTGCATTTGGTTTTAATTTATCTGATCGATGTAGGCATTGTATCCCTAAAACAACCTCCCGATTTATTGTTAAATCCCATTGCGGCTATTTACACGCCATTTTCATTTATACTGGTGTATGAGGTGTATTTGCTCATTTTCTATCTTCCAAAATCATTTACCACTTACATAAGTAAACAATATGAGATTATTGTGCTCATCATTATCAGGCGATTGTTTAAGGATTTCTCAACCCTGTCACTGACAACAGACTGGTTTAAAATAAAGTACGATTTGCAGTTCACATACGATTTGATTGCGTCGTTATTGTTGTTTTACTTGATTTTTCTTTTCCGCCGAGAGAGCAAAAAGCGATATGGAGCTGCCGAAAATGTTGAAATGAGGGAGGTGGGCGTAGCCCGATTCATAAAAATAAAAAAAGGATTGTCTGCTTTACTTGTACCGGTGTTAGTGGGCTTGTCTACCTACTCCTTGGTAAAATGGCTCATGCAGTGTTTTCAATCAGCGGGCACCGCAGCTGAATCATTCAAGAACATCAACAATGTGTTTTTTGAACATTTCTTTACCTTGCTGATTGTGGTGGATGTGATTTTATTGCTGTTCTCTTTTTTTCATACTGATGAGTTTCACAAGATTATCAGAAATTCAGGATTCATTATTTCTACCATTCTCATACGCTTGTCTTTTTCCGTAGAGGGATTGTTGAATACAGTCCTCATAGCCTCCGCTATTGTGTATGGGTTGGTGATTTTATATATTTATAATTTGTATGAACGGCAGATTGCAGGTGAACAATAGTGCGAATTTCCTCACTGCGCGCTGGGAAAACCTCGTCATGGCCAATTATGCGGCTCCGCCTGAGGTGCTAAAACCCTATCTGCCTGCCGGTGTGGAACTGGATTTGTATGAAGGAGAAGCGTTTACCAGTCTGGTGGGCTTTATGTTCAAAAACACCCGCTTGTTTGGCGTTCCCATTCCATTTATGGGTTCGTTTGAAGAAATTAACCTGCGCTTTTATGTGAAGCGAATGGAACAGGGTGAAATCCGCAGGGGAGTGGTTTTTGTTAACGAAACCGTGCCCTACAAACCCGTAGCCTGGCTGGCCAACAAACTCTATAAAGAACATTATACCGCCATTCCCACGCGTCATAATATTTCCGAACTCGGGGAAGAAAAACGCATTCAGTACGAATGGAATGTGAACCGAATTTGGAACAAAATTCAAGTGAACGCATCGTTACAAACATTGGAAATGCAACCCGGCAGTCACGAAGAGTTCATTTTTGAGCATTACTATGGCTACACGCGCATTGGTGAAAACCATTCGCAGGAGTACCAAGTGCAGCACCCACGCTGGCGCATTCATCCCGTAAACGATTACCACATTCAATGCGATTTTGGAGCTTTCTATGGCCCAGAATTCGATTTTCTGAACAATGCCACGCCTTCGTCTGTTTTTCTGGCTCAGGGCTCACAAGTCAGTGTAAAATGGAAACGAAGGGATATTTGGGAAAAGTGTTAATATAAGTATTCCATATTTTGGAAACAGATATGATAGATATTTCTAATTACTGTCAATAATTATAAAAAAAAGGTTGGCTAATAAGCCAACCTTTTTTAAAATTTCAGTGTATTTAGTTTGACTTCAAGAATAAGTGGCGAATGGCATCTTTATCGTTGTATAGGTTGAATATGTATACACCGGATGTCAATCTGTTTACATCAATTTTAGCATTTTCAGAGACTTTTCCATCGAGCAATATCTGGCCCTTTAAATCAATGATTTGAAAATCTAAATTTTTGCCAGTTGTGTTTGTTAAATTCAGAAAATCGATTACAGGATTTGGATAGATTTTAACATTGTTTTCTAAATTGATGGATCCAACATTTGTTGCTTCTTTGAAACGAACAAACTTGATATTGAATGATGACACAGCAGAAATTGAATCATGGCTTTCCCGGTATGCTTTAACTGTCCATTTCAAATTAACAGAGTCGCCAAGAGCTACACCAAAACCGGCCAAAGCACTGCTAACGGCACCTGAGGTCAATGTTAAATCGTTGTTTTTGCCGTTGTTATTTGAAAGTATGGTTAAGAGTGGTTTCTTAAAGTCACCGCTGGGTAAGTCAAGCAGCCATACATATCGAGTAGCACCAATAGCTTTTTCCCAAGTAATGGTAATCGGGGTTGGGTCTGCATCTTTAACCACCACGCGAGCATTATTAGCAGGCGTTTGCAATACAAAGGGGGGGAGTTTGAAACGAACAAGCTTGATATTGAAAGGTG
>CANHCW010000236.1 GCA_947459165.1 Flavobacteriales bacterium | reverse complement strand
TCAGCGAGCTGCGGGTAATTGTTTCGCAATTCGCGAAATACCTGATAAAATCGTCCCCAAAAAGCATGTGAAAGCACCAGCTCCATTCCATAACCCTGTTGCCAGTAGGGGTCGGCAATATGCATCAGAGCCGATAAAAAATTCAGCACGGCATAGCTGCAAAATGCTATCCAGTAAAGGCGATTCAAAACTTGTACTCCTTTTTCGGTATTATCGGGAAGGTGTAAATTGTACTTTCCCGATATCCAGTGCCAGATGGCCAGAAAGTAACAGAAGTAAATGAACAAAGCGGTGGAGATACTGCCAACCCCAAACACCGATTCGAACTTGGGAAAGAATATAGCGAGCAACAAGGCCGCCACAGCTGTTTTTTTGCCTGAAAGTACCAGGAAATGAAGGGTTAGGATAACAATAAGATAAAACCATTCCTCGTTGAGCAATTGAAAACCATTGTAAATAAAATGTCCTGCGGTGACGCTGATTGTTCGGTACAGCGAGAGCAGCATGAACACCAGGGTGATAATCCGTATTTTCTTTAATTCGAATTCCAATTTTTCAAAACTAAGTAATCAGAAACAACCCGGCAGACATTGAAGCAAATCAGCCTCATATTTTTTCGCAATCCCGGCCTTTTTTGCGCTTGGCTTTTTCCTCTTTTTCTCCGTTTAACCTGTTTATCCAGCTGCCTGCAATGTCGCCAAAGGCAATCCCGATGAAGTAATCCGCATCTCTTACACCGCGGGTTTTAATCACCGACAACAAACTGTTGCTTCCGATGTAAATCGGTCCCAATCGAATGCTCATGGCCGCGCGGACAGCCCGGTAATCGTATTCCAGCATCACCGGCAGGGTAAAAGCGAACAAATCGCTTTCATATCGTGGGCCGACCATGAAATAAGAGGGATGACGGGCTGAAATACCAAAAGCGCTGCGAAGACTTTGAACCCACTGCCCCTGAATAAACCAGTGCTTTCTGAACTGATAATCTGCCGTAAATGCCATGCGTGCAGGTTGCCCAATTCGCAAATTCTGCCGAAAAATGCTGTAACCCGGTAAATCGGCTATGATTGTGTTGATGCCCGGAACGCCGGGAGTTACATTTCCATATATGCCCACGG
The DNA here is from genome assembly GCA_947459165.1 of Flavobacteriales bacterium. Lineage (GTDB taxonomy): Bacteria > Bacteroidota > Bacteroidia > NS11-12g > UBA955 > RGEC01. Next base: position 1,999 of record CANHCW010000236.1, on the reverse strand, counting down.
CATTGTTGCTGTTCCAGGCGATGTTGCCATTGGCGGCACCCAGTTGCACATTTTGATACAGCACGCTTCCAAGGTCTAAAATGCTGAATCCCAATCGAGCAACATAATCGGGGTGTTTGAATTTGTAATCGCCGTTTTGCAGGTATTCTCTTTTTCTGATGGTATAGCCCACACCCAAATCGGCGCCCACGCCCGAACCCCGCGCATCAATCACGCCAACCCTGAAATTCGGGTTGTCCAATTGCATAATTCCGGCGCCTGCGTTCCGCACATCAAAGGCATCGTTCTGATAAAATTCGGCTCCCAGTCCCCACAGTTTGCGCAGGCTAAGTCCAATCATTATGGATCGCTGCCATTTCAATGGCAATTCGTACGAGGCGGTAATCCCAATGCTTGCCCATCGCGAAGTGGCAATGGTGGTCTTGCTGATAGATTCACTGTTGGCGCCTTGTTTAATTTTGAATAAATCGGATGATCCATTAGCAGTATCCATTTTTAACCAACCGGCATGTGCCAGTTTCTCATCTAGCCCTCTAACCCTTGCCATGCTTGTAGCATCGCTGATAAGGCCGACACTGAAGCCTTTTATTTTGAAAATGAATGAGGGCCCGTAAGCCATGGCCGCGGCAAAAGCATTCACAGACTTTCCATTTAAAATCTCGGTGCTGTTTGGGTTGTTCCAAACCGAAGGGCCGTTATTGTTTTCCAGCAATATGGGGTCGCCGTTATTGATTTTGGTGTATTGCCTAACGGGAATATCTGTTTTAATGTAGCGGCTGTTCAGGTTTCCCCATAAGCCAATCAGATTTACATGCCACAAATACTTGCTACCGGCCGTGAGGGCAGGATTGATTTTGGCGGCGTGTACGCCTGCATAGTTGCCCATGGTAATCTGGGCGAAGTGCTGTGCGCTTAAAATTCCAAATGGACAGCAGCAGAGAAGAAGCCCTAATTTTTTATTAATCACATTAAGTTTAACGCAAATAACAACTTTTGATTTGGATTTTACTGCACCAGCTCAGCCTTTTGTTCGGCTTGAATGGCGTTGAGTACTCCATCCCAAAGTTGCTTTCGCATTTCAAGGGCCTGAACAACAGCATCGCCGGCTTCCTGCCATTTTTCAGCAGAATTGCCGCACAGTTTTTCGGTCATTTCCAAGGCCAGATGGCTGTGGTGATCTCCGTCCACCTCAATATGGCGTTCCAGGTAATATTTAAAAGTTGAAATGCTGTTTGGGAAATTCTGGTGAATATCTGTAACCAGCGAATGAAACATTCCCGGAATGAGGTCTTCTCTGCCAAAAGTAAAAACAGCGGCCTGCACATGGCTTTTTCCGCTGTTGATGATGGAAAAAGTAAAACGAACGAATTCATATACCTCGCTAGGTGCATTGGTTTTAATCAGCGCGGATTCAATGTCGTTTGTTTCGTCAACCCATTGCAAAAATTGCTCGATGGTGTTGGTGTCGGCTCCGCATTGATTCATGGCATCGAGGTACAATTCAAAATGACTTTTGCGAATCCCGTTTTCATCCACATCCGATTCTTCGCCGGTAACAATTTCGTTAATGAGAAAGCGGGTGTCGGCATGACCAACAGGACGCCAGGGAATGCGGGTACAGGTGAGGTTGTTTTGAAGTGCTTTCAGCAATGACATAAAATCCCACACAGCGAAAATGTGAAACTGCATAAAAACCTTCAAATCCTCCAGGTTCTTAATTTGGGTGAAGGAAGAATGTTCAACGATACTCTTTTTCAGCGGGGCAATACGCTGTTCAATTTCTGCAATGTGGGTGTTCATTTCAATTGCAAAATTACCCTTGTTTTTACAAGGTTTTGTTTATGAAAAGAGCCAATAATGTTAGAACTAGAATTTAAAACCAATTAAATTGGCCAAGGCGATTTTTGAGACAACTTCTATATCTTGTTCCACTCCCAAATGCCCCATTTTAGAGAATCTGGAATGGGAATGCCACAGGTCTTCATGGTGAGCAGGGCGT
>CANHCW010000235.1 GCA_947459165.1 Flavobacteriales bacterium | reverse complement strand
TTGCCGGTCATATCATAAGCCAGGTTCATATCGAAAATGCCGTTTCTGAAAGTATCGTTGTACCAGGTTTTTATCCAGTACACATTTCCTTGTCCGGGTAAGTCATTCGCGGCCAGCTCCACATATTTTCCTGCAGCAATGCCGGGATTATCGCCTGTTTCGGTTATGATGCGCAAACTATCTATTTTGGCGGTCGGATTGAGCTGCGAAAAACTAACCATGGTATCGCCCCCTTCAATAATCACCAATGCATAATTTCTCCCAACCGTAAAGGTATCACCGGCTATTGCGTCCGGCTTCCACACATAGCGTCCGTTGCCACTGTCGCTAAACAAAAATAGCTTGGGGGCGCCGGAAAAAGCAGTATCAATCATCAGCACAGTAGCACCCTCCACAGGAGCCTCGGTCCCGGGCTTATTGAAATAAGGAATGCTGCGTGTGAGTCTTATGGTCTGTGCCTCGGGCAGGTTGTTTACAAAAGCATCTACTACCAGTTTTGGCGGACCGGGTTCTACTTTTACATCAATCACATCTTCGCACGATTGCAATGCCGAAAAAAGAACTGCACCCAATAAATATATCAAAAATCTCTTCATTGTTATTTCCATTTAAAGTTGTACGATATGGCCGGAACAAAACTGCCTATTACGCTGTAGCGAATGGCCGCATTGATATTTTGGGCCTGATAATTGGTGGCGAAATAAATAGAAAACGGGTTGCGGCGGTTGTACGCATTGTAAACGCTAAAAACCCACTCACTTTCCCACCTCTTTCGCTTTTTAATGTGGTAAATGGCACTTAAATCCAGACGGTGGTAATTGGGGTTGCGAACATTGTTTCGCGCATTACTCGAGATATCGGGAATGATGTAGCCCTGCACATTGTACTGATTTGAATAAAAGGTGGTGGGCGTTCCGCTGCTGAATACGAAGTTGGCCGATGCCTCCCATTTTTCATTGAATTTATAAGTCATCACCACATACAAATTGTGCAGCCGGTCGAAACGAACCGGAAACCAGTTGTTGTTGTTAATTCCATTCACCTGCCTTTCGCTGCGGCTCAGGGTGTAACTAATCCAACCGGTTAGATTGCCTGTGGTTTTGCGAATGTAAAATTCTGCACCATAAGCCCTGCCAATGCCGTTTAGCAAATCGGCTTCCAAATATTCATTCAATAGCAAATTAGCTCCATCAACATAGTCAACCTGGTTTTGCAGAGATTTGTAATACACCTCAAACGAAGTTTCATAATCTGCATTTTTACCCAAATCGCGGAAATACCCTAGGGTAAACTGATCGGCTTTTTCAGGCAGAATGTTGTTGGTGGTGGGTTGCCACACATCGAACGGAACACTGGCCGCTGTATTGCTGATGAGATGAAGATTCTGTACCATGCGGTTGTATCCACCTTTAATACTCTGCGCCCCTTTCAGCATGTATTTAAATCCAAATCTCGGCTCAGGATTGATATAATTGGCAATCACCTCATTGGTTTTGAAGGTGCGTGTGTAATCTATCATGCGCCTTTCACCGGCATTTGGGGCATTTTTATAATAATATGCCGTGCCTTTGCCCAAATACAACCATTGACTTAACCTAAAACCCGCCCTAAAGCTGAATTTCCCCGACGGATTGTATTCATCGCCAATGTAAATGGCATTCTCGAGGCCGAATTTATCAGGCAAGCTGAAATCAGATCGGTTACCATTGTTCGTTGCCACAGCCCTGCCTGGTTTAAATGTGTAAAAAGTGCTCTGGGAGCCAAATGACAACTGGTGTTTCGGAGTAACATAATAATTGAAGTCCACCTTGGCGCTGTTGTTGATAATGTAGCTCTGCCAATTGAACACCAGGTTGCGGTTTCTGAACTCAATGTTGTACCTGTAGCGGCTGTAGTAATAGGTAAAGTTGGAGAATAATTTCTTGTTGAATACATGATTCCAGCGCCCTGTCAGCGTTGTATTACCCCATTTAACACCGAAACTGTTGGGTGCGCTGAAAGCATCGTCACCGAAATAACTGCTCACAAAAAAGTGATCGCGGCCTTTTGAATAATTCACCTTAGCCGTAAAATCATAAAAGTAAAACTGACTGCCTGAAAGGGTATTTTTCAGAAAGGGCTTGGCCAGCACATCAATGTAACTGCGCCTTCCTGAAACCACAAAACTGGCCTTGTTCTTTTTCAACGGTCCTTCCAGCGTTAAGCGTGAAAAAATGGTCCCTATTCCTCCGTTGGCTTCAACTCTTTTTTTGTTGCCTTCTTTCATTCTCACATCAAGCGTACTGCTCAATCTTCCGCCGTATTTGGAAGGAATGCCACCTTTCACCAATTGCACATCTTTCACCGCATCCGGATTGAAAATGCTGAAAAAACCAAACAGGTGGGCACTATTAAAAACCGGAGCCTCATCCATCAAAATCAAGTTCTGATCTATACCGCCCCCTCTAACATTAAAACCGGTAGCGCCTTCGCCTACCGTACTTACACCCGGCAACAACTGAACTGCTTTGATGACATCCGCTTCGCCCAAAAACGCAGGTATTTTTTTAATGGTTTGTGAATTCATATTCAGCGTACTGATGTCAATTCTCTTCACATTTCTATTCTTCAATGCAGTAATCTCAACCGCCCTAATGTTGCTGCTTTTGTTGATTAGGTAAATATTACTTTCAATATTGGTATCCAGTTTTAATCTGAAATTGGAGTTGTTGTATCCTCCCGATATAACCTGAATATTGTATTCTCCTTTATTAAGACTTAGACTAAAAAAGCCATAAACATTCGTACTTACAGAAATTGAAGTCCCCTCAACTGAAATAACGGCTCCACCTATGCTTTCGTCGCTTAGCGTGTCGCGCACATATCCGCTGTATGTGAATTTATTCTGAGATTGAGCACTGTTCGCAATTAATAAAAGTGCTGTAAAAAACAATAAGATTTTGTACATGAAAATAGGGCGCAAAGCTACAGAATAACAATGCGAGGGGCATTTTGGTTCGCCTGATTGTTATCTTATTTTATCGAAATTATAGAAACAAAGCCAATGCTTCCCCAATGCGGTTTTCTGCAATCAGTGTTTTGGCGGTTTCTTCAACATTGTTTTCGCCAAAATTTGCTTTGGTTTTTTG
>CANHCW010000234.1 GCA_947459165.1 Flavobacteriales bacterium | reverse complement strand
TAACCCAAACCTTGAAAGCTGGTTGTTTTTTTCACCGCTACATTCAACATGCCGCCATGATTTACACCGAAACGGGTGTAAGAAGAAAGGTTGGAGATTGGGGCATTTCCGCCATGCTGGGACTGGGTTATTTGCACAGTTTCCCGGCTACACAGCGCTTTCAGCTGAACACCGGAACAGGAGAATATGAAAAAATCAGAAACTGGGGAAGGCCACAAGGCATGTTTGGGTTTACCCTGGGCCTTGATCGCAAAATCAACGAAAAACTACGCGGCTTTGTGCGCTTTCAAACCATCATTCAAACGCCTTTTGTTTCAGGATATATTCCTGTCTTACCGGTCAATCAACTGCATGCAGGCATCACCATGCCATGGCCTTTTGGCAGAAAGGAGAAAGCACAATGAGTCGCTACTATTGGCTGATTTTAACGATTTTACTTGTTGCAGTGGCCTGCAGAAAACCGGAAGTAGTTCACACTAAATCTTGCAGCTATAATGGTGCCGATTCAAGTGCGAAGCACCCCAAAAATGCCAAATACATGGGCATTTTAGAAAAATATAGAAAATTGGGCTTACCGGGCATTTCAGTGCTCACCGAAGACGAAAACGGGGTATGGTTTGGTGCAACAGGCAGAGCAGATATTTTAAAAAACACCCCCTTTGAACCCTGCACCGTGAGTAAACTGGGCAGCCTTACCAAAATGATGCTGTCAACAGCCATTTTTCAATTGCATGAGGCAGGCAAACTCAACCTGGATGAAAAAATTTCGCTGCACCTGAATAACAAAGTGATTGAAAAGGTAAAAAATTCCGGGGCTGTTACCCTAAGGGATTTACTGCGACACAACACCGGCATTTACGACATTATTGCCGACGGTGGTTTTTACCTGGCGGTTGTTAACAACCCCAACAAAAAATGGACTGCTGAAGAATTGATTGCCTTTGCCTACAACAAACCGGCAAATTTTGAGCCGCGAACCTCCGTGCAATACTCCAACACCAACACCCTGCTGGCCGCAATGGTTGTGGATGCCATTCGCCCGGGTGGAAAAGACCACGCCCAATGGATGAAAGAGCTGGTTTTTGACAAGGTGGGCATGCCGAATACCTTTTATCATAGCCACGATGCTTTGCCCCCGCAAACTGCAAGGGGTTATTTTGATTTGTACCAAAACGGCACCCTGACCGATGTGAGCAACATGATAACAGGTAGTGGCTTTGGGTTTACAGGTGTTTACTCCAATGTTTTTGACATGCATAAATTCATGAAAGCCTTATTCATTGATCGAAAGCTGGTGAATGCCACCTCGTTGTTGAATATGCAAACTTTTGCTCCCAGCACAGATACAGCTACCGATATTGGCAGCGGATTGCTTTTGGAATACAAAAGCACCGGTCATGGAGGTGTAGGACATACGGGCGGCGATTTGGGATATGCTGCAGTGGCGCATTATTTTCCGAGTAAGAATAGCCGCATACTCATTTATTGCGTGAACTACGGCACCAATGGCAACAGCAACCTGCGTGAAGTGTATATCGCCTTTAGAGAAGAACTGGCCAAGACCTTGCTTGAATAATGAGCCTTTTCAATGGCATGCCAAACATCATAACCGGTGCTGACTTGCATCAGAACCGCCCAAGCAGCCTTATTTCATATTTGTACCATCAAGCTGCGTTTTTCATTGGCGCAGCCGGGCATGTAAAAGCGGTTTCGCTTTGCATTTTTTCATTAGGAGGGTGGCCCCCGAGAGGGGGCCGCTTTTTTTATATTGATTTTTGCCTTTGAAGTTCTCTGAACTCAGGTTTATTCTTACAAATTACCAATCTTAACACCTGCTTACAGAATAAATGCCTAATTTTGCGGCTCATTCGCCGAATGGACGGAGACAGTAGTCGATATAACAATGATCAGGGTATTCTTCCGACGCCAGAACCGTGTGCACAAAGTGCAGGCGCTTTCGCAACTCGAAGGCCTTGATGATATTATATGGATTGACCTGCAAAATCCTACCCCCGCTGAAATTACCGATGTAGAAGCCCACTTTGAATTTAAATTTCAGAGCAGGCAGGAACAGCTGGAGATTGAGAGCTCATCGCGCTACTTTGAAACCGACGATGAAATTATTGCCAACAGCAATTTTCTGAAATTTGACAACACCGGAGAGGCATTTATTTCTCATGCCGTTTCGTTCATTCTGCAAGACGATGTGTTATTTACCTATCGGGAAGCCGATTTGGGTACTTTCTCGGATTGTGTGAAGAAGATTAAGGCCTCAGGCAGGCTTTTTCACAGCGGAAAACAAATTATGACCAGTCTGCTGGAAACCGATGTGGACAATGATGCTGACTTGCTGGAAAACCTGGGCAGACAGGTAGGAAAACTGAGTCGTGAACTGAGTTTTGACAAAGACCCGGATGAAGATGTGCTTTTAACCATTACCCGCTTACAGGAATTGACCATGGTAATCAGGCAGAATGTGATTGATAAACAACGGGTGCTTTCAGCCATTTTGAAAAGCCAGGAGTTTGTAGGCGAAGAATACGAAAGGCTGCGCGTGGTGATTAAAGACATCAACTCCTTGATTGAGCACACCAAGTTCAATTTTGAACGGCTTGAGTACATGCAGAATACCTTTTTGGGTTTGATTAACATTGAGCAGAACAAAATCATCAAGATTTTTACGGTGGCCTCGGTGATTTTTATGCCCCCCACATTGATAGCGAGCATTTATGGCATGAACTTCAAGTTCACGGGCGAATTTGATTGGCGTTATGGATTTTGGTTTGCCATTGGATTGATGGTTTTGTCATCGATTGGCACACTGTTTTTCTTCCGTCGCAGGGGCTGGCTGTAAAACAATCTTCTCTTTACCGGGTTATTATTAGGTGAGTTTTACAACACTTGCTTTGGGTATTTGGACAATGGTTTCGGCTGTGTTGGTTGAAATTGGCCCGGTACGGAAGGCCTACCGTGGTGCCATTAACAGCAGCAGCAAGGCCGATGAACTGGTAAAGCTGGCCGGACAAAGAAAAGAGAATGCTCTGTTTAAGGCTTATTACGGAACCGGCAAAGCATTACAGGCTAAGCACGGTTGGAATCCTATGTCACGCTACACGCTGGCGAAAGAAGCGGC
>CANHCW010000233.1 GCA_947459165.1 Flavobacteriales bacterium | reverse complement strand
TGCTTTTCGTAAAGCTTGTTCATTATCTTTTGTAAACCGTTTTCAGGTTTGAAAAGCATAAATTCTATGTGATTTTCTTTTCCCTGTTTGATGCAGTTAAACACCAACGATTCTTCACTTCCTTTCAAAGCCGGAGCTTGCAGTTGGGGGTCAATCACAATGCGGAGGGGATTTTTGCCGGGGTGTAACCGGGTATTGAGTTGCGGATGATCGTGTTGCGCAGTTCCACGCCCAATGAGCACGGCGCTTTCTTCACTGCGCCAGCGGTGAAGAAGTTTGGCCGCTGCTTCGCCGCTGATTTGTGTGCGTTCCCTGTTTGCCGGTGCCATAAACCCATCCACAGTGTAGGCCCATTTCAGAATGATATAGGGCCTGCGGTTTTCGTGATAGCAGAAAAAACGGCGGTTCAGTTCCCGGGCTTCCTTTTCAAGGACCCCCACCGTTACCAAAATGCCATTTGCTTGCAACTTCTCTATCCCCGAACCGTTCACCAATCGGTTGGAATCCCTGTTTCCAATCACCACTCTTTTTATGCCCTTGCTGATGATTAAATCGGCACAAGGCGGGGTTTTACCGTGGTGGGAACAGGGTTCCAGATTCACATAAAGCGTGCATGCCTTCAATAAATCTGCATCCTTTATTTTGTTCAGGGCATCGGGTTCGGCATGGGGCATGCCGCATGCATGATGCCAGCCTTCGGCAACAATTTGGTTGTTGTGCACCACCACGCAGCCCACCATGGGGTTAGGAGCCGTGTATCCGGCGCCTTGTGCCGCCAGTTCCAGGCATCGGTGCATCATTTGCTCATCGAAGGTCACGGCGCGAAATTACTTGCTATTTTTGCGCAATGGCCAGATTGTTTACCCAAAAGCCCAAAGTGGCCCGCCTCTCGCGGCTGTTTTTGGAATTTTACAGCAAATTGTCTGCCGGCGGAGCCTTGCTGGTGCTGTGTGCGGTGGTTTCGTTGTTGTTGGCCAACTCCGGCATTGCACAAAGCTGGATTGGCTTTTGGAAAACGGAACTCAATCCGGGATTGCCAGGTTTGCACGCGCACAGCATTACCGACTGGATTAACGATGGTTTAATGACCGTGTTTTTTTTGCTGGTGGGACTTGAAATTGAGAGGGAGCTGCTGGTAGGGGAGTTGAGTGACAGAAAAACGGCGCTTTTACCTGTTTTGGCGGCTGTGGGTGGCATGTTGTTTCCGGCAGCGGTGTTTTGGCTGTTTAATTCTTCACATCCTCAAAACTGGCGTGGAGCCGGTATTCCCACAGCCACTGATATTGCTTTTGCAATGGCCATTATGAAAACGCTTAGTAAGCGCATACCACCGTCATTGGCGGTATTTCTCACCGCGCTGGCCATTATCGACGATTTGGGAGCCATACTGGTCATAGCTGTATTTTACGGTCAGGGAATTCACTTCTTCTGGCTGGGTTTGGCTTTGTTGCTGTTTGGTTTGCTGTTGTTTTTAAAGCGGCGTGGCTTGCAGAGTTTATGGTATTACCTGCCTGCAGGCTTGTTGCTGTGGTGGCTTATGATGCAAAGTGGAATCCACGCCACCATTAGTGGTGTAATGCTCGCTTTTGCCATTCCGTTTGGCAAAAAGCAGGGCGAAAGTTCGCCATCGGGCAAACTGCTGGATATTTTGCACGAGCCGGTTGCTTGGTTCATTCTTCCCTTGTTTGCTTTGGCCAATACGGCACTGCCCTTGCCCGGCGATGTGGGGGAGTTGCTAAAATCGCCATTGTCGTTGGGTATTATGGCAGGATTGATGCTCGGAAAACCCCTGGGAATCTGGTTGGCCTCTATGTTGTCTGTACGAATGGGGGTCGCAGCCATTCCGACGGGGGTGAATGGCCGGCTCATTTTGGGTGCGGGTATGCTGGGCGGCATTGGATTCACCATGGCCATGTTCGTGTCCAACCTTGCATTTGAAAGTGCCGGATTGGTGGAAATGAGCAAACTGGCGGTGCTTTTGGGCAGTTGTTTGGCCGCGGTGCTGGGTTATGTTTTTTTAAGGGTTGCAGGTAAATAAAGGACAATCTCAACCCGGGTGAAAACAAGGCACAAAAAAAAGCCCCGATTTGGGGCTTAGGTTGCGGACCGGACGGGACTCGAACCCGCGACCTCCGCCGTGACAGGGCGGCATTCTAACCAGCTGAACTACCGATCCGTTAGAACTTTATGTTCTCCATTCTTTCGAACGGGACTGCAAAAATACAATATCAACTGAAAATGTCAAATACTTCCCGAAAAATATTCAGATTTCGCCTTTCCGAATCGATTATTTCAATCTTATTCAGGAAAGGTGCATTACCAACTTCCAAACTTTTGCCACCGTAAAAAGTTTGCGTATTTTCGCAGTCCTCATCATGAAAAAACTTCTTTTCGCCGCTGCTTTACTCGGTTTTTTGGCACCCATTACCGCCCAGCACAACGACCTGCTTTGTTACCACAATGATCCCGGTCGCCACGAACGCAACCGCAACATCGATATAGAGCACATGAAAATTGAAGTGGAATTCGCCCCCGCCGAAGGTAAGGTTTTCGGCGTGGTAACCCATACTTTTCGCTGTTTGCAAAACAATGTCGACACCATTTACCTCGACGGCCCCGGAATTAAGGTCGATAGTGCCTGGCTCAACGGCAAATACATTCAAACCCGTGCCAACGAAACAGGCATCATTTGCTTTACGGGCATCAGCAAAGCATACGACACCAAACACAACCTTAAAATAAAGTACACCGCCACGCCCAAACGAGGCATTTATTTTATTGGCTGGAAACTGGGCCAAATTGAAGATCCGGTTCGCATGTCGCGCAGGCAAATATGGACCCAAGGCCAAGGCATCGACAACCGCCATTGGATTCCCATGATCGACGACCGCGGCGACAAGTTTGTAACCGAGGTGCTGGTGCGTTTCGACAAAGAGTATAATGTGCTTTCAAACGGGCAGCTGCTTACCAACAAAGAGAATAAAGACAAAAAGACCCGCACCTGGCATTATAAAATCAACAACCGCCATGCCGGATATCTGCTCATGCTCGCCATCGATAAGTATGCGGTAAAGAAAACCACCACCAAGCGCGGTACACCCATTCAGTTCTGGTATTATCCCGAGCATCCCGATCGCCTGGAGCC
>CANHCW010000232.1 GCA_947459165.1 Flavobacteriales bacterium | reverse complement strand
CCTGTGACAACAGACCTCTCAGGAAATGCAACCTACACTCAGTGCAGTAAAACAGGAACGGAAAGCCTGAAAGTGACGAGAACCGGCGGCAATTCAGATGACAGTTTAATCTGGTTTCAAAATGGCAGCATTGCTGCGTCCGGAATGTCAACCTCTCACACTTACAGCATTAAAAACAACGACTTAATTTGGTTAAAAGTGAAAACCAAACTGGGTTGTATCAACGAAGGAAGCAAAACCAAAACCATTTTGGTGCCGGTACCAACAGCCGGATTTACCTATCAGAACAATGGAACTGTCTACACTTTTACAGCCAACGATACCAATGGAACACACGAATGGAAAGGTCCTGCGGGATTATCAGGTTCGGGCGGTAAAGCCATTTTTGATCTTACTTCTCAAGCCGGAAAAAGCGTGAAAATTTACCATAAGCATGTGCTCAATGGTTGCGAAGGAAATGACTCTGTGCAAATTTCCGTTCAACTGCAAAATGTGAATGTTTTCGGTAAAAATGCATGGCTGAAAGTCTATCCAAACCCAGCTACCGATAAAATTGAAGTGCAAACATCCGGTAGGGGTCAAATACAGATTACCAATTCCGAAGGAAGATTGGTTTTGACTGATGAAATATTGGAAAGCAAAAAACTGAATGTGTACAATTTGAATTCCGGTATTTATACAATCTCTTTCAGAACAGAAAACGGCTATAGTCAAACCCGATTTGTGATTTTGAAATAGCGATTTGTCGATAAGCTGCCGATAAAAACAAATTGGCACGATATTTTCGCATGTTCAAATCATTGCGTAAACTCTATTGCATACTGACTATTGTTCTGGGCTGCCCTATATTCACTCATGCTCAAAACCTTATCAGGGTTGAAGAAAAATGGTACGAGGATGGCCGACCCGAGGTGGTTAAGTGGTACAACGATGTTCAGGATAGTTCCCACCTGGCAAAGGTTGAGCATTTTGATGAACAAGGCGGTAAAACCCTTGAAGGCACATTCACCGAAGGATTGCCCGAAGGAAAATTTACTGAATGGCAGTACGGTAAAATTAAAACAGTTTACTTTTACAAGTCGGGCAAATTGAATGGTCCTTCCATAGTGTTTGCAGGCAATGTGAGAGATACCGTTTCAGTTCACAATTACGCAGATGATAACCTGCACGGAAGGGTGGTGTTTTGGTCTTACGGCAAAAAAACAATGCAGTTGTTCTATAAAAACGGATTGCCGGAAGGAACGCAACTGGGATGGTACGAATCCACCGGACAAATGCAGTTTAAATACTTTTTTAAAAATGGCAATCCTGATGGCAAACAGTATTGGTGGGCGCAAGGTCAAACAACACCTAGAACTGAGGAATGGAAAGATGGAAAACTGCAAACCGAGCATAAATGGGAATTGCCGGAAGGCGGTAAAATCAGGGCAGTGATGAGCTGGGTTTTTCATACACCCATCAATCAAGAGGATTTTAACAGCAAGCGATACCTTTCAAAATTAATCACCTTTTGGAATGATTCCTCTGTGAGAAGCATCACCCACTTCGATTCTCAATACTACGAGGCTTTTTATCCTGACGGGAAATCAAAATGCAATGGGTACGGAAATGCAACGAAAAAAATGGGAAACTGGGCGTTTTGGTATGCCAATGGAAAGCAACTTGCAGAAGGAAGTTATGCTGAAAATCCAGATACAGCCAAAGAGGAAAACCCTTGTTTAAAAAGTATAGTCTGTCAGGTTTTTGCTGAAGGTCCTGCATCCGGGTTGCCTGAGGAAGTCAGAACTTACATTGAAGAGAAAGAACCCGGTGAATTGAATTCGGGTTTTAGGGTTTATGAAGGCCGCTGGATGTATTACAACGATTCAGGCAAGCCTGTTCTGGAAGTGGGATATGGAAACAGAATGAGCAAGGTTGACTACGGTTCTTTTACCACCACTTATTCATATTGGCCTAACGGCAATATCAGAACAATAGACAATAACGGCGATTCGAATTGGACGAAAGAATATTTCAACCGAGGCGGGCTCAAGTCTGAAAAATTTGCACTGCAAAAAGGTTCTGAAGATTTCGGATTTAAATTGTATTACCCCGATGGGCAAGTTAAGGAAACGGGAACTTTACAGGGCGAAAATCAAAAGCAAGGGGCTTGGCTTTACTATGATAACCGCGGAAAATTGTACAAACGAGCCTTTTATACAGACGGCAAAACAGACAGTTTGTATGTATGGATCTATGATTCTACAGGTTTCCTAATCAGTCAGGGCAGTTTAAACACCACCGGTTCAAATTATAATAAAGACGGCAACTGGATTTATTTTCATCCCGATGGAAGCACGAAGAGAACTGAAGTTTATGCACCTGGAGTTTTTAGCGGTAACAGGCCAATGGTGGTAAATATGCTGGAATATGACATTAGCGGAAGAATTGTAGCCAAAGGAACCGATGCGAAAGTTACTTATTACGAATACCACAGCGATTCTCAAATTCTAAAGGAAACGGTGAAAATATTTCCGGATAAGAGCAGAGACTTGTTTGAATATTATGTTGATACCGGAAGAGGTACAATTTTAAGAAACACTTTGTCTACCTACAAAAACGGCAACGGCTACGATATAGTTCGCAGGTTTGACGACAGTGGCTATATTCAGTCGGCCATTCGATATTACCCAAATGGTAAGGTAAAATTCAAACTCAATTTTTGTACAGATTGTTTCGTCACCCCAGATTCTGTGAAACAGGCTCTCATTGAAAAGTGGAATTGTGGAGGTTGTATTGGTTTACAAGCTGAATTGGACAAAGCTGCCATCAGGCAAAAAAATCTGTATCATGGCAAGCTTGAAGGTTGGTTCGAGGACGGTCAACCTTGGTTCATTGCAGATATGCAGAACGGGCTTCCAATCGGTGAATTAAAAGAATTTTATGCTGATGGCCGAACAAGAATGCACTTAAAATTTTGTTCAACGGAAAAAGGCATTCCGGGTTTTGCCTGCAGCGAAGAGTTATATTTTATGGACAATGGCAGAGAATTGAGGCATGAAGGCGGTTACACGGAAGAATCAATGAAGCAATACAACCTTAGCAGAAACCGCAGCGATCTGAGAAGAAAACGCCGCAGCGACCGCATTGCAACTGTGGTTGGTGATTCTTTCCTGAATAAACTGGTCGATTTCGAATTGTAAACTCCGG
>CANHCW010000231.1 GCA_947459165.1 Flavobacteriales bacterium | reverse complement strand
TTACCCTGCAATTGTTTGCAGGCGGCGAGGTGATTGAAGAAGTGATTCCTCGTAGCTATATTGTGGAGACTGAAGAGGATGTGGCGGTTGAATTTAGAAAAATAAATGACGGGTCATTTGGGTATAAATATCCTAAATCAGTAACGGGTACTTTGAATATCGATCCGTTTGTGAGACGGGTATGGTCAACCTATTTTGGTGAATATACTGACGAGGTAGATGTGATAGAACCCGCCGGTGGTTGCGGTTCCTATTTGCTGGGCGTGACTACAACTGATAATTTGGGTACGGCAGGTGTTTTTCGCGATACATTAATCAATCCAACGGGGGATTATGCATGGGATACTTACCTGGCCAAAATGAACAGCAGTGGCAGTGCCATTTTATGGTTTACCTATTTTGGAGGTAAATCGGATGACATGCCGCACGATATGGTCGTAGCGCAAAATGGTGATATTGTTATTTGCGGAACAACAGCCAGTAACACAAATGTAGCAAGCAGTGGCGCATACAGAACCGCATTTAAGGGGCCATGCGAGGGGTTTATTGCTCGGTTTAACAATTTGGGACAACTTGATTGGTCAACCTATGTTGGCGGAGATAGCTTTGATTATGTTCATTCCTTGCAAATGGACAGAACAGGTAATATTTATTTTTCGGGAATTACAAGTTCACCCAATATTGGAAAAGGCACCGTTTTTAGAAAAACGCTGGGTGGGGATATGGATATGATGTTGGGTAAACTAACGGGTGATGGCAAACTGATATGGTTGACTTATTATGGAGGTGAGTTGGAAGAATTCGGAGGTTGGGGCGGACTGGTGCAACGAGACAGTTTTTTATACTCCATAGCTCATACTCTTAGCACATCGGGCATAGCTACTACGGGTAGTTTCCAGACGAGCCATGGAGGAAATTACGATGTATTTATAGTGAAGTTCGATACAACCGGTAATCTAAAATGGGGTACCTACCTTGGCGGAACCAATGGTGACTTTTCGTATAACTTGAGTATGGATGCGAATAGGAATCTTTACCTTGCAGGAACAACAGAAAGCAATAATTTTCCTACCGGAGGCGGCTATGTGCATCAAGATACAATTGGGGGGTCTTCGGATGGCTATGTTTGCAGTTTTACCCAGTCGGGTGCTTTAAGGTGGTCGAGTTATTACGGTGGAGATGATATGGATTTTGTTTGTGGCAGTAAGGTGAACGATTGCGGTGATTTTGCTTTGACGGGTTACACAACGAGTACCTATGGGATTGCTACTCCCGGTTCTTTTGACACTATTGGAAATGGTGGGTCGGATTATGATGGATTTTTAGCGCAGTTCAATGATACCGGGGCACTGATTGCCGGCACATTTTATGGCGCCACTGACTACACAATGTCTTACGCTGTAAATTATGATTTCTGTGGGAGGGTGATAACAGGGGGATCCTCTTATGCTTCCGGCCTTGCCACCAGCGGTACTTATCAAACAACCAATTATTCTACCAATGCTATTGTTTATGCTTTTGATTCAATGGCTGATTGTGCATTGGTTGTCTTATCAGAGGGATTTGTAAATACCAAGGCATTGCGCGAGAGCAGGCAAAGGGCCAAAATAAGCTGGAAATACGAGGGAGATATTGATGAACCGGCTGATTTTGAAATTTTAAGACAGGGCCCACTGCGGTTTGTACAAGTGGGAAAAACAAAGGCAGTTAAGGGACGCATAGATTACAGTTTTACAGATATGTTGCCTGCCCCGAACGGCGGTTTTCAGTACCGAATACGCTATAAGGGCAGGCAGGGACAAACCGAGTTGAGCAAGGTTTTTTCGCTGAGTGGGGCGGATGGTGAGGAAATTGATGTTTATCCCAATCCGGCTGAAGATGAAATTTTAATAAGCTGGCCTTTTGACCTTGAGCAGGTTGAAGTTTTTGTTGCGGATATGGGCGGTCGAAGTTTGAAAAGAACTGTTTTAGACAAGGCCAACCCGAAAATACAACTGAATGGTTTGCCTGCAGGTTTCTATGTGCTTACTGTGGTTGCCGGCGATGAACTGAAAAATACCAAAATCTGTATTCGCCGGCAGAATTAAATAAAAAATACAGTGAAATTGATTAGCCGTTGATGTATTCGTAAGGTTGCACGCCTTTTTCCTTTTTAAAGGCATTGTAAAAGGTGGCAATGTTTTTGAAACCGCTTTCCATGGCAATGGCTTCCACTGTTTTTTTCTGCTGTTCAGTGGGGAATTTTTCAATAAAAAATGCAATGCGGTAGCCATTGATAAAATCTCGGAAACTCTTGCCTATTGAATAATTCAGAATATAAGAGCAATGGTGAACGGGAATGCCGGCAGTGGCGGCCAAGTCTGAAATTTGCAGGTTGGGATTCAGGTACAGTTTGTCATGCTCCATCAGTTTTTTGAGTGTTTCACTTAAAATGGCAAGTTTTACATCATCCATCGTAATCCGCTTGGCTGTTCCACCCGAATCTTCATTTTTTATTTCTGATACTTTTGATGGGGCCGGATTTACAATTGATGATGTGGTTTCGGCGGAGATGATTAAGTGGCCGTACAACAGTTGAGGCTTGTAAATGAGCACGCCAAAGCAAATGAGCATAATTATGATTTGGTACTGAAGGAGATTGCCCGCATACTGTTGCTGATAATTGAGGTTGCTGTGCTCATTTGTAATTTGCAGGAACTTAACCATGAGGATACTTTGGTTGATAGTTGAAATACCAACCAGAAAGTACATCCATTTTTTCTGTAAAGACCAGGGTTCACCTTTGAAATGTCTGATGATGTAGGGCCAAACTGCCAGTGTAAAGAGGAAAAACAAGGCCCTCCTGATGAGGTTGTGGTAATAGGCAGGTATGAGGGTAATCTCCTGGTGATGAAAGATTTGCTTTTTATCGCAGATATTTTTGAGGGTTTGTTGAATGGTTTCGGAATCGGCAAAAAACCAGGGGGAGTAGTCAATAAGGGCATAAGCTATTGGCAGAAAGGCGAGCCACATTGTACCCTGCAGTTTAAATTTGTCTTGGGTAAAACTAATAGCATAAAGTAGAAAGCAGCTCGGTGTTAAATAAACCAGTATTTCGAGGAAAAGGTACAGGTTGGGATATTGGTGTAGTTGGTTTCCCTGGGCCAGTAAATAAATGGTTATTTGACCGGTGCGGGTAAAAAACAGTGT
>CANHCW010000230.1 GCA_947459165.1 Flavobacteriales bacterium | reverse complement strand
CGAATTTTGTTTCCGTTGATTTTTACACTGTCGGCAAACAGGTGCGATTTCATGTCGAAGCCGATGCTGTCGGCATTTGCAGTTGGAATAAGCTGGGAAGTAACGCTGCCGCTGATGATGCCGTATTTTTGAGGATTTAATCGCCAGAAACAGCGATGGTACAGAATGTTGTAACCATGATAGATACTGGGGTTGGCTCGAAATTTAAGTCTTGAATCGAGGCGTGCTTTTTCAGCGCAGAGCAATGACTCAGGAACGACTCCCTGTGCGTGCGACGCAAGGGTGTTAAGCAGAAAGATAAGAATTACTGCGAACCTGATCATTGTTTGCACAAATTTCGGGATTAGTTTTCATAATAGCGGAATGCAGTGAATGGAAGAAATATCGGGATTGTGCAATATTTACGAATAACCCGGCAGCTTTAACCGGTTACTTTGCGGCATGAAAAAAACCTGGCTGCCTTTGTTCATTATTGTTTTACTGGGTGCAATCTGGGGCAGCTCGTTTATTTTAATTAAACGGGGATTGTTGGCTTTTGAACCCCTACAAGTAGCGGGTTTGAGGCAGTTTTTGGCAGGTGCGGTGCTGTTGCCCTGGATTTTTTATTACAGCCGAGCAGGCATTGCTGATGCAGAGACTGAAGTTGTTCAAAGCAGCATAACCAAACGGGATTATATCAATTTGTTTTTAAGCGGGTTGATTGGCAATGGCATACCGGCTTTTCTTTTCAGTTATGCGGGCAGTTTAATTCCCAGCGGACTGAGTGGGATAATGAATGCCTTTACCCCCATGTTTACTTTGGTGTTGGGGGTGCTTTTGTTCAAAGAGAATTTGAGTAAAAACGGATTGATTGGTGTAATGATGGGCATATTAGGTGCGGTTGTTTTGCTGGCACCCGGATTTTTGTATGATCCCACTGCAAGAATTCACCCGGTTGGCGCGTTGCTTGTATTCAGCGCTGCGGCGATGTATGGTTATAATATTAACTTGATTAAGCATAGGTTGAGTCATTTGCCGGCGATGGCGAAAACGGCCTATCCCTTTTTCTTTATGGGATTCTTGTATTTGTGGGTTTTGCTGGGAACAGGTGTGCAAAATGCCTGGATGAAAGATTCGGCGCAGGCATGGGAATCGTTTGGTTTTTTGTTGATACTGGGTGTGGTTGGAAGCGCGGTGAGTATGATCATATTCAATTATCTGATTAAATTTACCACTGCCCTGGTGGCGAGTACAAATACCTTTATTATACCCGTTGTAGCTGTTATGTGGGGTCTGTACGACAATGAGCCACTTACCTGGAACATGTTCGTGGGATTGATTTTGTCGCTTGCCGGTATTTATCTTATTATGAAAAAGAAGTGATGCCGAATGGGCATAAAAAAACCCGACCTAAGCCGGGTTCTTTATTTTCAAGTATTGAATTACTTGTTAACGGTGTTAGCCAGGGTAGCACCAGCTTTGAACTTAGCTACTTTTTTAGCTTTGATCTGGATGCTCTTGCCTGTTTGAGGGTTGCGACCTGTTCTGGCAGCGCGCTTGCCTACTGAGAAGGTGCCGAAACCTACGAGGGTTACGCTGTCACCTTTTTTCAGTGATTTGCTGATGGCATCGATGGTTGCGTCGAGTGCACGGGTTGAGTCTGCTTTGGTCAATTTTGAACCAGAAGCGATTGCGTCGATGAGTTCTGACTTGTTCATTTTATTTTGATTTTTAAAGGTTGTGCCGCTAAATAAGGGTTTAAACACCCTTCATAGCAAGTATTTGCGTCGTTTTGGGCAATTTGTAATCCATATTTTATCCACATTTTGTAAAATTAGATAGGCGCAAACCCTTGTAAACACGCAGTTTTTCGTTTAAAATAGCCTTTAAAAGCCTAAATTTGCGTATAAAGTATGGACATAAAAAAGGTTTTAAAAGAGTTGGGAATTTCCTCAAAGCTGGAAAGCGCATGCACTGGTAATCAATGGATTACAGCTTTGGGGACTCAAACCAGAAATATTATAAGTCCCGTAGATGGCAAGCACCTGACCACCCTTGTATACGCAGGTGCCACAGAATACGAAGCAGTAATTAAGCGGGCAGAGTCTGCATTTTTAGAATGGAGGGCCATGCCTGCACCTGCAAGGGGTGAAATTGTCCGTCAGATTGGCGATGCCCTGCGCGAGCAGAAAAAGAATTTGGGCATGCTGGTGAGTTATGAAATGGGAAAGAGTTTGCAGGAAGGTTTGGGCGAAGTACAGGAGATGATCGATATCTGTGATTTTGCTGTTGGATTGAGTCGTCAGCTTTATGGTTTAACCATGCAGAGTGAAAGACCCGGACACAGAATGTTCGAGCAATGGCAGCCATTGGGTATTGTGGGAATTATATCGGCTTTCAATTTTCCGGTAGCCGTATGGAGCTGGAATGCTATGTTGGCTGCGGTGTGCGGTGATGTATGCGTTTGGAAACCCAGCGAAAAAACCCCTGCAAGCGCTACTGCTGTTCAGAACATTATTAAAAAGGTGCTGCAGGCAAACAAGCTTCCTGAAGGGATATTTACACTGATTCAGGGCGACAAGGAAATAGGAGAAATGATGGCCGCAGATCCCAGAGTGGCATTAGTGAGTGCTACCGGCAGCACCCGCATGGGCCGTCGAGTTGCAGAAGTGGTTGCAGGCCGTTTGGGTAAAACCCTGCTGGAACTGGGTGGAAACAACGCCATCATCGTTTCAGAGAAAGCAAACCTGGATATGGCCTTGAGAGCTGTGGTGTTTGGCGCCGCTGGAACGGCAGGACAAAGGTGCACCACCACGAGGCGCGTGATTATTCACGAGAAAGTGTACAAGGAATTTACCAAAAAGTTAATTGGAGCATACAAGCAAATTAGCATTGGAGATCCGCTTGATGAAAACAATCTAATGGGTCCACTGATTGACAAAGAAGCTGTGGCGGCATATGAAAACGCCATTGCATCTGTGAAGAAAGAAGGCGGCAAGGTATTGTTTGGCGGCAAGGTGCTTTCAGGTAAGGGATATGAAAGCGGTTGTTATGTGGAGCCTTGTATTTGTGAGGCCCGAAATCATTTTAAAATAGTGCAGGAAGAAACATTTGCGCCCATATTGTATGCAATGCCTTATTCAACACTCGCAGAAGCTATTGCCATGCAGAATGATGTGAAGCAGGGTTTAAGCAGTGCCATTTTTACCATGGATTTGCAGGAAGCAGAAACCTTTTTAAGTTTTGCCGGCAGCGATTGCGG
>CANHCW010000229.1 GCA_947459165.1 Flavobacteriales bacterium | reverse complement strand
ATTGTAGCCTTTCTTTGCTTTATGAAACTCTCAAAATTTTACACATTATTTACACTTGGATTATTGGTGTTCTCTCAGATGTCTGCCCAGATACCTGCTTATGTTCCAACCAATGGCCTCGTTGGCTGGTACCCGTTTAATGGCAATGCCAATGACGAAAGTGGTAAAGGCACTAATGGGTCTGTTTCAGGCGCGACTTTGACTACTGATAGATATAATAAATTAAACTCTGCATACAGCTTTAGTGCCACTAATAAATCTAATATTGATTTAGGACAAAATTCTGCTATCAATGGACTGTTAAATGATTTTACTATTACATATTGGATAAATAATACTAGCGGAGATGGAGTAGTGTTTTCCTCTTATTCTACACAGCAAGGCAGTTATTGGAGATTTAATTTTTATGCAGGTGTTAGTGGATTGGAATCTGGCTTTCTGATTGGGGGTAGCGCTGGGACTTGGCAGAAGTCTCCGTCAAAATACTCACTTGCAGCTAACAATTGGGACAATGTTACGGTAGTTAGAAAAGGCAATAATTTAAAAACTTATGTAAATAATATAATTGTTGCTAATAATACCGTTTCAACTTCATCTGTTAATAACCCCACCTCTCCTTCTGCATCAACTAAAATAGGTTCTAATATATTTGGAACTGAATTTATAACAGGCAAAATTGATGATTTTGGATTTTGGAATAGAGCATTAGATTCATCTGAAATATCAAAATTGTATACTGGTTGTATTTTTTCTCTAACAAATGAACCTACTAATCAATCTTTAAATATTAACAGCCAAGCTCAATTCACAGCTTTAGCAAGTGATACCACTGTATCATACCAATGGCAATCAAACGCATCAAATATGGGATGGTCAAATATTCCTTCAAGCTCTTTTTATACTGGTGTTGCTACAAAAAAACTAACTATTAATAATGTTCAAGTTAACAATCACAAACAGTTATTCAGAGTAATCGCTACCAAGAACACTTGTAAAGACACTTCCGCCGAAGCCAAAATCATCATCACCGATACCTGCATCAATACCAAAAGCATTAGTGTAGCCGATACATTGAAATTCGCCGTAAACCTTACCGGTGTGGCGCCGCCCAACAATCGCAATGCCATGAAGGTATATCCCAATCCCACCAACAGCGCGGTGGTGATAGACAACGGCAATTTTACTGCCATGGCCAACTACATTGTGAAAATTGAAAACAGCATTGGTCAGCAGGTATTTTTTTCGAAGGTAACCCAACAACAATTTACGGTAGATGTAAGTACCCTGGGCGGAAAAGGGGTTTACACCCTCACCGTGCTGGATCCTGCGGGCAAGCTGCTGGAGACTAAGAAGATTGTATTGAATTAATAAAAAAATTATGTTAACAAAAAAAGAATTCGAAGATCTTTGGAAAAAGCATTTTGCCAAATTAACAAGTGCAAGTATGCCCTCATATACAGGTTACTGTAGCCTGTTCAAATGCTACTTAGAATATTTAAAGCATTTTTCGGGTAGGGAGGTTCGGTATATTTTGGTGGCAGAAGCCCCGCCGGTTGGAGGTGCTTATGTTTATAATTATAAATTTCCGGCTGGTTTAAATACGCCATATTTCAATCAGGTTGTGAAAGCATTCGGCATTGAAAATAAATCAAAGTTAAATGAAGATAATGCCGAAATAATTTTAAAAGAATTGGCAAAAAAAGGGGTGCTGATATTGGATTTGTTTCCATTTGCTATCAAATACACTACATCCTTTAGGAAGAAATTGGCCAGCTTTGGTGTGCTGAAAGAATTTTGGGATGGCCCGGATTATTCAATAAAAACACAAATTGAGGATTTGTGCACAAAATATAAAATTAAACTTCATAGGGAATGGGATTTATGTTTGATAGCGCCGAAGACTATCAGCAATTACATTGTTTCGCATTTTGCTGCATTGGTGATTAAACCATGCGGAATTGGAATTCACAATAACACCACATTTCATGCATTATGTCCCCATCCTTTGCGCAATAGCGACTGGAAAAAGGTAGCGGTAAGTAAATCCGGTTTCCCAAACGCAACACTCATCAAAACAGCTTTTGATATAAAATAAAAAATCCAAAAAAAATGAAAAAAACAATATTTATAGCTATTGCAGCTTTATTTGCCGCAACTGCCGCTTTAGCCCAAGTGCCCTCTTATGTGCCCACCAACGGCCTCGTTGGTTGGTGGCCTTTTAATGGAAACGCGAATGATGAGAGTGGAAAAGGGAATAATGGAAGCCCAACCGGTATAACCCAGACTAAGGATCGATTTAATCAAACAAATAGTGCATATCATTTCAATAATACGGGTACTATTTCTGTTCCTCAAATTGAGTTTCATAACTACTTAAATACAGGCTTTACCTTGACATATTGGTATACATTGGAGGATTCATCCGGTCTTTACAGGCATTTCTTATTTTCTAATTATGATGGCAATAATGGATTACAGATTGAAAGTAGTGTGAATTCACAAGGCGTTGGATTAAGACACATGCTGAGAACAGGTACTACAGATCCTGATTATGAACTTGAATATATCTATTATGGATCTAAGTATTCTAATACCTGGAAGTTTGTCACATTTGTATGGCAAAAACCCACTATGAGTACTTATGTAAACGGCGTTTTGGTAAATCAAACTTCCAATACTGGAATCAGTGATCTTAAAAGTAGTTGGTCTACACGATTTGGTTCTTATGGAAATGGTAATATGTCACATCAAGGCAAATTAGATGATATTGGTCTTTGGAACCGCGCACTTACATCTACTGAAATCGAAAAACTTTACAAAGGCTGCCAACAAGATGAAATCACAGCCAATCCTTCAGATGCAAAAGTAACAACTACCCAAAATGCAAATTTTAAAACAACAGCTGTAACCGGCAGCAGTATTCAATGGCAATCCAATGCGGCAGGTATGGGATGGCATAATGTGCCTTCCGGTTCAGATTATAACGGAGGTAACACATCCTCTTTAACAGTAAATAAAGTTCAGGTTTTTAACCACAACCAAAAATTCCGTGCCATAGCTGCCAACGGCCCTTGCAAAGACACTTCCGCTGAGGCCAAAATCATCATCACCGATACCTGTATCAATACCAAAAGTGTGAGTGTAGCCGACACCTTGAAATTTGCCGTAAACCTTACCGGTGTGGCGCCGCCGAACAACCGCAATGCCATGAAGGTGTATCCCAACCCCACCAACAGCGCGGT
>CANHCW010000228.1 GCA_947459165.1 Flavobacteriales bacterium | reverse complement strand
GGATTGCTATTGGCTGAAACGGCGGCATTTGCCGAAAGCAGTCAGTGCCGCCGCAAATTGCTCCTTCATTATTTCGGTGAAGAATTCAAGGAAGAGGATTGCAACCACATGTGCGACAATTGTGCGCACCCCAAACCCAAGAATGATGTCACCAAAGAAGTTGAATTGGCATTGAAATCATTGAACGCACTAAACGGAGAATTCTCAATGACCCACATTGTCAATTTTGTATTTGGTAAGAAAATCGATAGCATCAAAGATTATCAGCACGACAAACTGCCACTATATGCTGCCGGAAAAGACAAAGACAAGGTTTTCTGGAAGTCCATTCTGAGACTGGCTTTGGTGCATGGATATTTAAACAAGAATATTGAAAAATACGGACTGCTGAGTGTTTCGGATAGGGGTAATGAATACCTGAACAAGCCTACAAAGCACGAAATGGCCGTTGATACTGAATTCGAAAATGTAAGCGAAGACGATTTCGAGAGCTTCAAAATGGAAAGCATTTGTGATGAAGAATTGTTTTCACATTTGAAAGACCTGAGACGCAAGGTTGCCAAGGAAAAACAACTTCCTCCCTATGTTATTTTTCAGGATCCCAGTCTGGAGGACATGGCTACCAAATACCCCATTACCCTGGATGAACTTTCAAACATCAACGGTGTGGGGCGGAATAAGGCCATCAAATTCGGGCAGCCCTTTATTGATTACATCGCCGCCTTTGTAAAGGAAAACAACATTGAAAGGCCGCTAGACATTGTGCTGAAGGGCAATGCGGAAAAATCGGCCCGTAAGGTAGGAATCATCCTGAACATCGATAAGCGGGTTGATTTGACAGATATTGCTAAGCAGCTAGGCGTTGGTTTTGAAGTACTGGTTGATGAACTGGAACAGATTGTGAATACAGGAACAAAACTGAATTTGCGCTACTTCCTGGATCAGTTTCTGGAAGAAGAACTTCAGCAGGAGGTGTTTGACTATTTCCGCAAATCGGAAGAGGACAACCTAGAAACAGCGTTCAATCACTTCGACGGTGAATACACCCACGAAGAACTTCAGTTGCTGAGAATACAGTTCCTGAGTGACATGGGCAATTAATTGAAAACCTGCCTTCAGGTCATTATATATTTGCAGAACTTTTGACCTCGGAGCTGGAACAATTTGAAAAAATTTTCAGGCACTACCGTCCCGGCTTGTGCGGTTTTGCACATTCCATTGTAAACAACCACAGCGATTCCGAAGAAATTGTACATGATGTTTTCGTCAGCGTTTGGGAAAAACGGAGCAACCTGACTTTGGATCATGGATTGAAAAGTTATCTTTTTACAGCTGTAAAGAATCGCTGCCTCAACCACCTGAAAAAAGCCCGGTTGCCTTTTGCAGAAATGCCTGATGAATTTGAAGCAAAGAGCCATACTCACGGAGCAGATAAAGTTCTTGAAGGGAGAGAATTGGAAAAACAGGTTACAGATGCCATTAACGAACTGCCTCCCAAATGCAAGCAGGCCTTTTTACTCAGCCGAATGTACGAATTCAGTTACCGAGAAATTGCTGAAGTGATGGAAATTAGCACAAAAACAGTGGAAAACCAGATTGGCATTGCCCTGAAGCATCTGAAACACCGCCTGGGTAAAACCCGGAATTAGGCATTTTGAGCCAACAGGCAGTTTTGATACACTGCCACATATTGTTCCATTATATTCTCAAGATTGAAATGCCTGGCCCTTTGCAGTGAGTTGGCTTTAAACCGCTTCAGTGTGTTTTCATCTTTCAGAATGGCTAGGGCATTTTTAGCCATATCCGCCACATCGCCCACATTGCTCAGATAGCCGGTTTCACCGTGAATGTTCACTTCGGGAAGACCGCCGGCATTGCTGCTGATTACCGGAACCTCGCAGGCCATAGCTTCGAGGGCTGCCAAACCGAAACTTTCTGTTTCTGAAGGCAGAATGAACAAATCGCATACGGAAAGGATTTCTTCCACCGCCTCTTGCTTGCCCAAAAAGGTTACTTTATCCGCACATTCCATTCCCCTGCTCATCATTTCAATGTGGGTTCTTTCAGGTCCATCGCCAATCATTAACAGTTTGGCCGGAATTTGAGCTGAAACCATACAAAATACAGAAATCACATCTTCTACCCGCTTTACTTTTCGGAAATTGGAAGTGTGTACCAATATTTTCTCTCCATTGGGAGAAAGTACCATTTTAAAATGCTCTTTAGGCTGCTTGTTGAAGCGGGTAAAGTCAATAAAATTGGGAATTACATCAATATTTCTTTTAATATTAAAATGCTCAAGTGTTTCCTTTTTCAAACTCTCTGATACGGCTGTTACTGCATCGGAGTGATTGATGCTCCAGCTTACAACAGGTTTAAAGGTGGCTTCCCTGCCCACAAGTGTAATATCGGTGCCGTGCAGGGTGGTAACCACCGGAATGTGAATGCCCTCTTCGGCCAGAATGCTTTTGGCCATGAGGGCGGCTGAAGCATGGGGAATGGCGTAATGAACATGAAGAATATCCAGGCCCGCCACCTTGGTTATGTCCACAATTTTGCCTGCAAGCGCTGTTTCGTATGGGGCATAATCGAACAGGGGGTATTTGAGAATGCTGACTTCGTGATAAAACACATTCTCGGTAAAAAAGTCGAGGCGGGCGGGCTGATTGTAACTAATAAAATGCACTTCGTGCCCTTTGGTGGCGAGGGCTTTACCAAGTTCGGTTGCCATTACACCGCTTCCACCAAAAGTGGGATAACATACAATTCCTATTTTCATCAAAATCAGTTTGAAAAGTTACAACAATCGCGCTGAATTGTTTGGTTGTGCCACAATGGCATAAAACCCGCCGGTAAAATGCATCTTTGCAGTATGGAAATGTTCAGCGATGAATATTTTATGAAAAAGGCCCTGAATGAAGCAGAACGGGCTTTTGAAGAGGATGAAATCCCGATAGGTGCCATTGTGGTTTATGAAAACCGCATCATTGGCAAGGGATACAACCAAACGGAAAAATTGAACGATGTTACCGCCCATGCAGAAATGCTGGCCATTACTGCCGCCGCCACCGCATTAAACAGCAAATTTTTGGATGAATGCACGCTGTACGTAACCGTTGAACCCTGCACCATGTGCGCCGGCGCCATCAGCTGGGCTCGGTTTCACCGCATTGTTTACGGTGCTGCAGAACCTAAATACGGTTTCAGCCACAAAGCCAAGGATGTACTGGGGAAAAAAACTGAAATTGTGAGTGGAAT
>CANHCW010000227.1 GCA_947459165.1 Flavobacteriales bacterium | reverse complement strand
GTTGATCTGGGCTTGCACACCCATACATGCCATCATAAATGACAGCAAAAGCAGTAATGTTGATTTTTTCATTGTGTTCTTTGAATAAGGTGCACAAATCAATCTATTCATCATTAGTGTAAGTTTACGCTTTTGTTGTAATAGTTTTAAATGTCAGATATGCAAATAATTATTTAGTATTTCTAATTTAATAATAAATTATAATAAAAAATACAATAAGATAATTTTATAAGTCTCTAATTATGTTTATCAGGCGGATTAAGTTTATTTTCTGATATAAGCTATTATCACATCCAATTTTTATTTATGAATTTGCCCATTTATTGAGATATCCCCAAACATTTTAGGATGATAACGGGTTATTTTAATAGGGTTGTTTCAGTTAAAAATATTGTTAACTGGCTCACCAAAATTATATTCCAAGGATAAGACCCGTGTACAAACTAACAGTTGATGAAATCAACCGCGTCATCGAAATGGCCTGGGAAGACCGCACGCCTTTTGAAGCCATTGAAGCCCAGTTTGGCTTGCCGGAATCACGGGTAATTGCACTCATGCGAAGGGAGCTCAAACGCAGCAGTTTCAACCTGTGGCGCAAACGGGTAAACACCGGTGTAAGCCAGAAGCACGCACAAAAGCGCAATCCGGAAATCGACAGGTTCAAATGCACTCGTCAGAGAATTATTTCGGGCAATAAAATCAGCAAACGCTAATGCAAAGCCCATTTACTGCAGACTACAACCAGGTTTTACGGAAAATCGAAAACATCGATCCCATTGCTTACGGAAAATCGCGCAATTACATCAATGGGGCTGTTACCCGACTCTCGCCCTATATTTCCCGTGGCGTTATCAGCACCAGGCAGATATTGGAGAATGTGCTTCAACGGGGCTACAAACTGCCTCAAATAGAATCGTTTGTGAAAGAGCTTTGCTGGCGCGATTATTTTCAGCGGTTGGGGCAACACAAAAACCTGAACGAAGACATCCGACAGCCTCAGTTGCCCGTTCTGCACCGTCAAATGCCGTCGGCAATGATCAACGCTACAACCGGCATTCAGGGTATTGATGATGCCATTCAGGAACTTTACCAAACCGGCTACATGCACAACCATTGCCGAATGTACACCGCCTCGGTGGTTTGCAATGTGGGGCAGGCCCATTGGCTGCAACCCGCTAGGTGGATGTATTATCATTTGCTGGATGGCGACTGGGCCAGCAACGCTTGCAGCTGGCAATGGGTGGCCGGGGCCAACAGCAGCAAAAAGTACTACGCCAACCAGGAAAACATAAACCGCTACACGGGCACTTCGCAAAGCGGCACTTTTCTCGATACATCATACGAAAACCTCGCACAGATGCCCGTTCCCGAAGTTTTATTGCCAACCGAATCCTTGCAGCTGCATACCCCGCTTCCGTCTGCTGCGCCCATAACCATAGATGTTTCGCTGCCCACCTTCATTTACAATTATCACAACCTCGATCCGCTGTGGCACAAAGACCAGCCCGGCAACCGCATTCTGCTGCTCGATCCCGCATTTTTCGTGCAATACCCTGTCAGCAGCAACTGCATTAACTTTATGCTGGCGCTGGCCCAAAACATTCCCGGCGTGCAGGTTTTTGTGGGTTCCTTTCCTGATCTGCTTGCACAATACGGCCTTAACAATATTCATTTCAAAGAGCATCCCTTCAATACCGGCTATCAAGGCACGGAAGAACCCCGCGACTGGATTGTGCCCGAAGTAACCGGCTATTTCCCCTCATTTTTCGCCTATTGGAAAAAGGTAGAGAAGCAATTGTACAAAAGTATTCAGGGCGTATAACAACCCGTTTGCTTTCAAAGTGCAGGCCAGCTTCATAAGTGGGATCATTCCTCAGGTACACAGTTATTTTAGAATATTGAAAACCCGTATTTCTATGGTATGTTTGAAAGTGCGGCGCTACGCACCGTTTCGCTGCAATTAACATCTTGTTTTCACCCCAAAAAATGAATAGACGCAACTTTTTAAAACAGTCCGCTTTGCTGTCTATCGGCGGGGTGCTAGTACCCTCAGCTTTTCTTGCGGCTTGCAGAAAAGAGGCATGGTTCGAAAACATCAACTACAACGGCAAGGTCATCATCGTCGGAGCTGGTGCCGCCGGGCTGTATGCAGCGTACATTCTCAAATCAAAAGGCATTGATGTTCAGATTTTGGAAGCGTCTGCCAATTATGGCGGCCGTCTGGGCAAGCTCGAGGGGTTCGCAAAATTCCCCATCGATACCGGTGCGCAGTGGATGCATGGAAAAAACAGCATTGTGGGAGATTTCATCACCCGTTCCGGAACAAAAATCACACTCGACAACAGCGATGAATTTTACTGGTTCAAAAACCAAATTGTAAGCACGCTACCCCGAGATATCAACGCTATTTTCACCAGAGAAGACAATGTGCCCGATGTTTCATTCAGCGATTTCGCCACACAGGAAGGTTTTGGCGCTGATTATAAAAACATTGTGGAAGGCATAGCCGGCGATTCCGGTGCCGCGGCCTCTGACATTTCCGCCTACTGGAAAATCAAAGAAGAGGAAAACTGGAGTTCCGGCGATGATGATTATAAATTTCAGGAAACCTACTTTGATTTAATTGACAGCCAAATTGCTGCTCAGGTTAAAGACAAAATCGTGCTGAACACCGTTGTCAAAACCATTGATTATTCCCAAACCAAAATCAAAATTACCGACAGCAACAGCCAGGTTTACGAGGCCGACAAGGTCATTGTCACCGTTCCAATTACCATATTAAAATCAGGCGACATTCAGTTTACACCGGCACTGCCGATTGAAAAAACCACGGCCTTCTCAAAAATAGGCATGGATGCCGGCATGAAAGTGTTCTTAAAATTCAGCAGCACATTCTACGATGAGAATATCATCGGAGGCTCAATTTGCGCGGCTTATGCCGATGACAGCGTGGGCAAAAAACAAAACGACAATGTGTTGATGGCATTTGTCATGGGCAAACAAGCTGAATATTTAACCTTTCTGGGAAGTGATGCGGCCATCACCAAAGCGCTGCTGCAAGAGTTGGATTCCATGTACAACGGCAAGGCTACGGCATCGTTTATTGCGTCGTTCCTGCAAAACTGGACCACCCATCCGTTCATCAAAGGGGCTTATTCATTCAGCACCGTGGGCATGGGCGAAGCACGAAAAGTGGCCGCACAACCGGTTAACAAAAAAATCTATTTTGCCGGAGAGGCCATGAATACAAACGGACACCACCAAACC
>CANHCW010000226.1 GCA_947459165.1 Flavobacteriales bacterium | reverse complement strand
AGCCGGGAAACTGTGCAAATAACCCAGTCCCAGCATGGCGGAAATGCCCCAATCTCCAACCTTTCTTCTTACACCCGTTTCGGTGTAAATCATGGCGGCATGTTGAATGTAGCGGTGAAAAAAACAACCAGCTTTCAAGGTTTGGGTTAAATCGGTTTTTTTGCCCTCTTTCCATTTAAACCCGGTTCCTATGGTAAAACCCGAATGAAACTGAGAGTAAAAAACGGCCGGATAACCGGTTATGGGAAAACTGTTCACGCTGTTTGTGAGTGAAACGCTTAAGTGATTGAGCACATATTTTCTCTTATGTTGAAATGTATTTGTATCATGCAGAAATTTGCTTGATATATTTCGCAGTGTCAGTGCCGGACTAGTCGTTTTTCTGCAATTGTTATTGAATTTGGCAGTGGTGTAATCGCAAGCATTGCCCGTGCTGTTTTGAATGTTCAACAGGCATAACAGTGCGGTGATAATTACTTTTAATTTATCAATCATTGAGATAATTATTTGGGGCAAATATGGTGCATTTTTTCGAAAATCGGCAGTGGTTCAATTCTTGCGGGTAACGCCCAATTGCTTTCATTTAATTGGTGATTGGCTGTTTTTATTCATCTTTCAGGTATAGATTTTATTACTCCGCAACATTCACCTGTTCGGGGTTTATAAAACGAGGAAGGGTAAATTTAAATTCAGCCCCCTGGTGTGGGTTGCTTTCAGCCCAAATTTGCCCGCCGCCTAATTCTAT
This sequence comes from Flavobacteriales bacterium, assembly GCA_947459165.1. GTDB lineage: Bacteria > Bacteroidota > Bacteroidia > NS11-12g > UBA955 > RGEC01. Next base: position 2,562 of record CANHCW010000226.1, on the reverse strand, counting down.
AAATTCCTTGCAAATGAGCAATCCAATTCCGGATCCAATTTCATCGTTAGTTCCGTGTGTTGAGCCAAGGCCTTCTTCAAATATATGCGCTTTTATTTCAGGTGTCAATCCGACTCCATCGTCCTTGATGGTAATTTCAATTTCATTTTTTCTGCCAAAGGAATGTATGAAGACCTGTCCGCCGGGGAACGAGAATTTAATGGCATTGTTTAATAAATTCCTGAAAACCGTTTTTAACATGTTGCTGTCGGCGTATACATAGGTGTTTGCAAGAATATCGGAGTGTATGGTTATGCCTTTTTTTTCAGCAAAGTTGACAGTACTTTTTATTTCTTCGGTCAAAAGCTGATGAATGTCTAAACCGACAGGGTTAAACTGAATTTTATCGCTTTTTGAATCGAGCCATTCCAATAAATTTACCATGAGTTCATAGGTCACAGTAGTAGACTGATAAATATTGTTCAAAGAGCTCTCAATTGTGCGTTGGTCGTATTTGTGCAAATCTTTCAGTAATAAGCCCAGTAAGCTGTGGATTACCGCAAATGGGCTTCGTAATTCGTGGGCTATGATTCCAATGAATTTATTTTTGTTCACTACAACTGAGGACAATGCACGGGTTCTTTTGGCAACAATTTTTTCAATTCTCTTTTTGTGAGACTGAAGTTGAGTTTGCAATGCCCTGTTATTGTTGTTTAAGTACTTTAGAATGTCATTTTTAAAAACCAACCCTTCCAGGTTTTGGGCTTTTAATACGGGTAGTACATCCGTCTTTTCCGCAGCCATTATTTGCAAGGCTGTCTCGATGCTGTGTCTTGGATTTAAACTTGCTACAGCTTTAAGACAATCTATGGCCAGTCTATGAGGTTTTCTGACTACATCTGCAGGGGTTAATACTCCGAGAAACAGCTCGCCATCCATAATTACGACAGCGGATTCAGTTAATAGTTGTGGCTTTAATTCGTGAATACCTGTGAAAGGTCCGGCTGTTACAAAATTTCGTTTGGTAAATTGACTTACACTAACATTTACGGAACTCACAAATCGTCCTCGTTGGAAGTATAGGTAATAGATATTTTTAGGTCAACCTTTAGCATTTCCCCCTCGGAAATAAATGGGAATACCTTATCTCTCAATAATTTTATCAATTTTTCTTTGGGAAGTTTGGTCATAATCCGCTTGTTCACAAACACGGCTTCCACATTGTTTTCGTTCACATCAATAATTTCAAAACCGTTGGGCAGCAACAATTCAAATGATTGTGATATGCCGTTTTTGCCGTGAGGAGAGTTTTTACCAAGAACAAGGATTTCGTCAAATGGCGGAAGCTTGATTTCCTGTAAAGTCATGCTCACAGAATATTTCATTGTGTTGTCCATGGTTTTCTTTTTATTCTGTACATCAAGAATACAACTGAGAAGAATATAGGAAGACCCAATTCAGCCCTGCTGCACCCCTTTTCAAATTTTATTGATTGTAATTAGCGAAGATTTATAATTTGTCAGATGTCAAAGATACCTGTTTTTGCGAATGTAACTCTTACGGACAGTTAAATAAATGAGATTATACAACTTCTGAGATTCGCAAACATGATAAAGAACCGGATTGCGGTTACATTTTGCAAAACCCTATACCGGTTGAAAATGTGTGCTTGTATTTACGGTTAAGATGGGTTTGGAGAACTATAGTTTGCCAAAAACACTCTTCAACCTCAGCTCCATTACCCCAAAGAGGGCCTCGCGGAAGATTCGGGTGCTCATTTTGCTGGTGCCCAGCGTGCGGTCGGTGAAAATGATGGGCACTTCCTGAATTTTAAATCCTTTTTTCCAGGCTCTGAATTTCATTTCAATCTGGAAGGCGTAACCCTTGAATTTAATGCGGTCAAGGCCAATATTTTCGAGCACTTTACGGGTATAACAAACGAATCCGGCAGTAGAATCGGCCACGCGCAAACCCGTAACAATGCGCACATATTTGCTGGCATAGTAACTCATTAGCACCCTGCCCATGGGCCAGTTCACCACATTCACTACGCCACCCACATAACGGCTGCCTACGGCAAGGTCGGCGCCATGGCGGCAGGCCTGAACCAATCGGGGCAAATCATCGGGGTTGTGGCTGAAATCGCAGTCCATTTCGCAAATGAAACTGTAATCTCTTTCCAAACACCATTTGAAACCGGCTATATAAGCCGTGCCCAAACCCTCTTTTCCTTTGCGTTTGAGGATGTGCAAACGACCGGTGTAATCCGACTGCAGGTTTTCAACGCAGGCGGCTGTGCCATCGGGTGAATTGTCGTCAACCACCAACAAATGCATGGCGGGTTCCAGGCTCATTACCTTGTGAACCATTCGTTCGATGTTCTCGATTTCGTTGTAGGTGGGTATGATTACGATGCTGTCGGACACGGATATGCTGCGAAAATACATTATTTTGCAGGCAAATGCCGAAAATCGCTTCACGCAACTTTGAAAAGGCCGTTTTTCTCGACCGGGACGGGGTTATAAATCATGATGTGGGTAACTACACCACCTCTTTGAAAGAATTTGAGGTGCTGCCCGGTGT
>CANHCW010000225.1 GCA_947459165.1 Flavobacteriales bacterium | reverse complement strand
GGGGTTTCCAGCGGCAAAAAACCGTGCAGTTTAAACACCTTTTCAATGTGCGCAACAATGTATTTTCGTCGCATCATCACCTCGGGTCCAAAATCGCGGGTGCCCGATGGCAGTGAAGGTTTTTCCATTCTGCGAAGTTAAAATTTGTTGGCCGCGCTTGACAGCAGGCTTCACAACTGTCTCCAACTGTGCACACCTTACCCCTTTTTTCTATAATTAAAATAAAAAAATAAAAAAGCATTAAAAGTCAATAAATAAAGGTATTATAAGCCAATTTAAAAATATTAATCTACGCAAAAAATGCAAAGAAAAAATTTGTTCAAATGGCTCACTTCTTTTGGGAAGTTTTTCGTTTGGCACGGCATTTGACTTTAAATTCGCAACCAACCTATGAAAAGCATTCTACTCGCTGTTTTCTGTTTTGTTGCTTCCGCAGCAGCGGCTCAAACCCAGGTCATTCCCTCGGTATCGGTAAAAGACCTCGATGGCAATACCCTCGATTTCAAAACCGTTTGCGATACCAATGAACTCACCGTCATTTCATTCTGGGCTACCTGGTGTACACCCTGCATCAAGGAACTCGAGGCCATCAATGAGCACTATGCCGACTGGAGAACCAAATACAAAATGAAACTGGTGGCGGTGAGCATAGACGATGCCCGCAACAGCAAAAAAGTGAAACCCAAAGTGCTTGGCTTCGGCTGGGAATATCAGGTTCTGCTCGATGAAAATTCCGATGTAGCCCGCGCTATGAATGTGAACAATCCGCCGGTTACTTTCATCGTGAATAAAAAAGGCGAAATTCTTTGGTCGCATCAGGGTTATACCCCCGGCGCCGAAGAAGAACTGGAAAAAAAATTGCAGGAATTTTCAGGCAAGTAAGCCCAATAAAGAATCATTCCAAATAAGAAAAAGTCCGGCCAACTGTCGGGCTTTTTTTATACATCTTTGTTTATTTTGCAGTACTATCTATGATTTCTAAAAACATTGAAAAAGCATTACAGCAGCAAATCGCTGTTGAAGGGTATTCCAGCGCCGTTTACCTGAGTATGGCAAGCTGGATGGACGCAGAAGGTTTCGAAGGTTCGGCAGCTTTTTTTTACAAACAAAGCGATGAAGAACGAATGCACATGCTCAAGATTCTTCACTTCATTAACGACAACGACGGTCACGCCATCGTTCCTGCCATTGAGGCACCGCCCAAATCATTCAAAGATTTTCATTCCTGCTTCAAAAGTGTTTTGGATCAAGAGCAAAAGGTGACAGCCAGCATTCACGAATTGGTGAACACCGCGCTGAAAGAACGCGACCACGCCGCCCACAACTTTTTACAGTGGTATGTAAGTGAACAAATGGAAGAGGAAAAGCAGGTAAAAAGCATTTTGAATAAACTCAAAATCATCGGCAAAGACGGCAGCGGCTTGTACTTGCTCGACCGCGAACTGGGTGAAATGGCAGCCAATGCTGCGGGTGGGGAAGATGCGACGGCTTAATTGGCCCGCCGCTTAAACACACTTAATAAAACACCTTCCTGCATCTTCTTCCTGAATGACCTCTATTTTGTAGCCCAGCGGGTACAACAACTGCGTTACATTCAGCATGGCAATCACTGAGTGAATTTCAATCAGTAGTTTGGGTTTGTTGGCTTTTAAGGTATTCAATGCACCTTCAATCACATACTGTTCAGCTCCCTCCACATCAATTTTCATCATTTTAACCGAACCGATGCCGGCCTCCTGAACCAAATCATCGAGGCGCCTAACCTTTACCTTTTCTTTTTTGAAAGAATTATCGGCGTACACCTCGTCTGCCAGTGGCTTAAAACTGCCGTCAATAAAGCCACCCGAGCTGGTTTCGTCATCAATGCAATCGGAAAAGGTAAACTCAACATCGTCGCGGTTTTCATTCGAAAGGGCAACATCGTGAATATTAACCACGGCTTTTAGTGTAGGGTTTTCAGACAAATTGATTTTAATGCGGTCAACATTGAATCGGTTGGGTTCAAAAACATGCACTTTGCCTTTTCCTTCAACCAACTTGGCGAAGTTCATGCTGTGAAAACCAATGTGGCCGCCAATGTCCAAAATCTGATCGCCCTCCCCGAACTCTGACACATCAATGTGATTCCAGAAAAAGTTGTCGTAGCTGCCGGCCACCATTTCCTTAAAATTGGCGGTTTTGTTGTTCACAAACAATTTATGCCCTTTTAACAAACCGTTTTCAATGGTGTTCCATTTGGGTTTTAATCCCGATTTATTTAAGATGCGGGAAATTTTCAGCAGTTGTTGGTAAATCCAGGGGGGGGTGAGCAGGTAAACGAATCGTTTCATTTTCAGAGGGGAAATCGAAACTTCAAAGATAGCAAAATTAACCGGCAGGGAGCAGCAGTAACTATAGCCTGAGTCGTGTTTTTTGCGCTGTATAATTAATCATGCCTCATTGAGATGGGTTAGTGCATGTATTATCGATAACCGCGATAGTTTAATACATCAAAAAAATGCTACGATAAAAAATTATTTTCAATTTGGTGCAACGAAAGTAGAAATGCTTTTGTCATACGATTGTAACCAAAAACAAAGAGCTTATGAGAAAGAACATTACAAAAATCGCATTTGCAGTCATACTTGGTTTGTGTGGCAAGGCAATGGCCAACTCTCCCATCGGGGGCGAAATGACATATAAATTTATGGGGGGCACGAAGTATAAAATTCGAGCTTCTGTTTTTCGATCCTGCAGTGGCAATGCCTTTACAGGGTCACCCACATTTGGGGTTTTTGCCGGTTTGAACGCGGGCAATGGCTGTGGTTCTTCAACCCTTAGCGGTTTTAACCGCATTGCCATTCGTTCGGCCAATTATTTGTGCAAGGGAGCCGCAGATCCATGCAATCCTTCTAACACTGCTGCCACCGGATCAGGTTTGGAAGAGCATGTGTACGAGGGGGAGGTGGATTTTGCTGTTTCTCCGCTTTCCGGTTTTGTGAACAATTCAACTTGCTGCGAGGTAACCTTCTACATGCAATACGGGCAGCGCCCTGCGGCATTGAGCAACGGAGGCTCTTCAAGTGATTTTCTGTTAACCACCACATTAAATCTGTGCAATTTGAAAAAATCAGGTCAAAAGGGCAACAACCAGGTAGACTGGAGCTTAAAACCCAATCAGCGGGTTTGTTTAAATCAGGCACAATATCTTGATCAAGGGGTTATTGATACCAACGATCACGACCGCCTGACCGTCAGTTTGATTAATTCACTTGGGTCTTTACCCAATTCATCCATTGTTTACAGCACAGGCTATTCCGGCAAACTGCCTGTAACACCTTATTGCG
>CANHCW010000224.1 GCA_947459165.1 Flavobacteriales bacterium | reverse complement strand
TGCGACAGCAAACAAGTAGCAGTGCTGGTGCCTACCACCATTCTGGCGCAACAGCATTACCGTACATTTAAAAAACGCTTTGCCGGTTTTCCGGTGAATGTGGAGTATTTGAACCGATTCAAAAGCGCCAAAGAGCAAAAAGAAACCCTTGAAAGGTTGAAGTATGGCAAAATTGATGTGATGATTGGCACGCACCGTCTGTTGGGCAAGGATGTAGAGTTCAAAGACCTGGGCTTGATGATCATTGACGAAGAGCAGAAATTTGGTGTGTCGGCCAAAGAAAAGCTCAAAGAGTTTAAGGTGAATGTGGACACGCTGACACTTACAGCTACGCCCATTCCGAGAACCCTGCATTTCTCACTAATGGGGGCACGCGATCTCAGCATCATCAATACGGCGCCTCCCAACAGGCAGCCCGTGCACACGGAATTGCACAGTTTTAATAGGGAAATTATTTCCGAAGCCATTAAAGACGAACTGTCCCGGGGTGGGCAGGTGTTTTTTATTCATAGCCGTGTAAAGGATATTTATGAAATGGCTCGCCTGATTGAAGATGTTTGCCCGGGCGCAAGGGTTTGCGTAGCACATGGTCAAATGGAAGGCCACGATCTGGAAGATGTGATGGTGAAATTTATTGAAGGCGAATATGATGTGCTTGTAGCCACCACCATTATTGAAAGTGGTTTAGACATTGCCAATGCCAACACCATCATCATCAACAATGCGCACATGTTCGGACTCAGCGATTTGCATCAAATGCGGGGCAGGGTAGGGCGCAGCAATGTAAAAGCATACTGTTATTTGCTGTCTCCACCATTGAGTGTTTTGCCTGAGGATGCGCGCAAACGACTTCGCACCATAGAGGAATTTAATGAACTGGGCAGCGGTTTTCAGGTGGCCATGCGCGATTTGGATATTCGCGGGGCCGGGAATATGCTGGGAGGGGAACAAAGCGGGTTCATATCAGAAATGGGTTTTGAGATGTACCACAAAATTCTGGATGAGGCCGTTCGAGAACTGAAAAATGAGGAATTTTCAACCCTGTTTGAGGGCGACAACAAGGAGGATATCAGCAGCAGAGATTGTCAGGTAGAAACTGATTTTGAAATGCTGATTCCCAGTCATTATGTTACCCAGGTGGCCGAAAGGTTGGCATTGTACAGCGAATTATCTTCCATTCAAAGCGAAGCGGATTTACAGGCTTTTGCTGGTCAATTGCGCGACCGTTTCGGCAAATTACCCGATGCGGCAATGGCGTTGCTGGATACGGTGCGTTTAAAATGGGCCGGAAAGCAGTTTGGTTTGGAGAAAATTACACTGAATGACGGCAGAATGCGCTTGTATTTTCCCGGAGATCCGAATGCAGCGGTTTACCACAGCGATGCTTTTGTGGGAATTATGAATAGGATTGCAACACAACCCGGTAAATTCAGCATGAAGCAAACCGACAAAGCCCTGATTGTGAATGTGAGTGGGGTGCAGAATGTGTTCGAGGCGCTGTATGTGCTGGAGGGGTTGCGGGGTTAATTTGAAAAGTTAGTCAATCATTAAAACTTGTAAACCATACAAATTATAATGATTTATTCATCGGTCAATTTCAAACAGGTCGCAATTTGCTCTTCATTCAGTTCCGGATAATCAGCCATGATTTCAGGAATGCTCATACCCGAAGCCATCCATCCCAATACATCGTAAACAGCAATTCGAGTACCTTTAATGCAGGGTTTTCCAAAACGGATGTTTGGGTCAATCTGAATGTGTTCCGCGTAGTTCATATAAGCAAATTTATGAATTAATGGAGATTGAACAAGCGATGCTTAAAAGCATAACCACAAAAATCTGATAAATTCAGTATGAAACAAACCGACAAAGCCCTGATTGTGAATGTGAGTGGGGTGCAGAATGTGTTCGAGGCGCTATTCGTGCTGCAGGGGTTGCGGGGGTGATTTGAATAATTAGTCAATCATTGAACCTTGCGTAAAGTGAAAGTTGTCGGTCAATTTCAAACAAGCATCAGGGTTAAAACCACCCTGCTCATAGAAAAGTTATTCTTTCAAGAACCTGACAATTCCCTTGTCGGTTTTTACAGAGTAAATACCGGCCGGCAGTGCCACCACATCAATTTGTTTTTCCTTTTTTTCAGACTGAAGCAATAAGCTGCCTGTGGTGGAATAAATGGTGTAGGCCGATGCTTCTTTCAGGTAGAGTATATCGGTAACCGGGTTGGGGAACAAAACCATTGGTTCTTCCCCCTGAAAATTGAAAACGCTGCTTGTTACGCTGAATGTGTCTTTTATTATGCCTATGGCAAATTTCATGCGGTTGGCTGTATAGATGCGGTTGTTTTGCGGGTTGTAACAAACATCCACAGGGGTAATTGGCGGACTGGGATATTTTACCACGGCAATGAATGTATCGCTGACCGCATCCACCGCGGCTATGTCATGACTCCATTCATTGGCCCAGTAAACCCTATTTGAGTTTGATGCATAGCAGAATGAAGTGGGTTCATCGCCGGTAGTGAGGGTTTTGATTACTTTGTTGGTGGCCGCATCAATAATGGAAACTGTGCATTCATCGGGAGAATCCGGACCTGGTGCTCCAACATTGGAACAGTAAATTTTATTGCCTGCGGGGTTGTGAAATATGGCTGTGGGGCCATCGCCAACCACAATGGTGGCTATGACAGAATCTTTAATCCCATCAATCACACTCACATTGTCGGATGAATAATTGGAAACATAAACCCGGTTGCTTTGCGGATTGAAAACAATTCCCCGCGGAACATTGCCCATCTTCAGTGTGGCAATAACGGTGTTTGTGGCTCCATTGATTACAGACAGATTCCCGCTTCCGGCATTGGGTACATAAACCTTGTTGCTGATGGGATTGTAGCACATCACCCTAGGGGTGGTTCCCACTTTAATGGTTTTAATCACTGCATTGGTTTTGCCATCAATCACCGTAACATCTGCGCTGGTTTCATTGGCGCAGTAAATGGTGTTGTTAACGGAATTATAAACCAGCGCCCGTGGGGCGTCGCCTACCGGAACAATGCCGATTACCTGGTCTGTTTTTCCGTCTATGATGGTTACGCTGTCGGCAAAGTAATTAGCTACATACACCTTGTTGTCTGTGGTGTTGTGACAAAAATCCCGTGAACCTTTTTTCATGGGAATGGAGGTAATCAACTGATTTGTTGCTCCGTTGATGATGGAAACACTTTCTGTTTTTGGACCCGTGGCGTTCAAATCCGGGGTATTGGCCGAATATATTTTGTTGTCAATGGGGTTGTACAGCAAATCGCGCGGGGCGGCCGAATTGGGCAGTGTTACAATGGTTTCAATTACTTGGGC
>CANHCW010000223.1 GCA_947459165.1 Flavobacteriales bacterium | reverse complement strand
GGCAAAAATAAAACCAACGCCCAAATCCGAAACCAGAAAAACGCCTTCCGCGTCCTCGATGATGTTTCGGCACCCTACGACAATGTCATTCCCATTTGGATGTTTGGGTTTCTGTACTGAGCATCTTCTGTACTTTTGCGCCATGAAAATCCTCACCTACAATGTAAACGGCATCCGCAGTGCGGCCACCAAAGGGCTTTTCGATTTTTTGAAAGACGAAAACCCCGATGTGGTTTGTCTGCAGGAAATTAAAGCCACCCAAGACCAGGCCGACATTGCCGCCATTGAAGCACTGGGGTATCACCATTTCTGGTTTTCAGCCATCAAAAAAGGGTACAGCGGCGTGGCCATTTTCAGCAAAACCGCCCCCAAACATGTTCACTATGGCTGCGACAATGAGGAATACGACCACGAAGGCCGGGTTATTCGTGCCGATTATGATGATTTCAGCGTTGTTTCGGCCTATTTCCCCAGCGGCACCAGCGGCGACCACCGCCAGGATGTAAAATACCGCTTCCTTGATTACTTCTTCGATTACTGCAACACCCTGCGCAAAGAACTGCCTGGTTTGGTGGTGTGTGGCGATTACAATATTTGTCACAAACCCATCGATATTCACGATCCGGTGGGCAACAAAAACTCAACAGGATTTCTGCCCGAAGAACGAGCCTGGATGGACAAATGGTTCAACAACGGCATGGTTGATACTTTTCGCGAATTTCATCCAGAGCCGCACCGCTATACCTGGTGGAGTTTTCGTGCCAATGCCCGGGCCAACAATAAGGGCTGGCGCATCGATTATATCAGCGTAACCGATAACCTGAAAAATCGCCTGAAATCCGCCGACATTCTGGCCGATGCCAAACATTCGGATCATTGTCCGTCGTTTGTTGTAATGTAGAGACGCGCAATTGCGCGTCTCTACATTACAACACATTTATCAATACCTCAACTCCCCCCATTCACCCGAAATGGTCAGCGATTTGGTTTCCGCCGCCTCGGTGTAACCCACCACGGCGCTGTCAATGTTGAATGATTTGGCAATGTGCATCATCCTTTCTGCCGATTTTTCGTCAGTGTAAATTTCCAGGCGGTGCCCCATGTTAAATACCCTGAACATTTCATTCCAGCCCGTGCCGCTTTCCTGCTGAATCAATTTAAACAGGGGAGGAATGGGCAGTAAATTGTTCTTTACAATATGCACATTTTCGGCAAAGTGCATCACCTTGGTTTGGCCGCCGCCACTGCAATGCACCATGCCCTTTACGGCAGGCCTCAGGTCTTCAAGTATGGCTTTAACCAGGGGCGCGTAGGTGCGGGTGGGCGACAGAACCAGTTTGCCCGCATCCAGCGGACTGCCTTCAACGGCATCGGTTAATTTTTTAGAGCCGCAATAAACCACATCATCTGGCAGCAGCGGATCACAGCTTTCGGGATATTTTTCGCGGTACTCGCGGTGGAAAACATCGTGGCGGGCGCTGGTTAAACCATTGCTGCCCATGCCGCCGTTGTATTCGCTTTCGTAAGTCGCTTGTCCGTATGAAGCAAAACCCACAATCACCTGTCCCGGCGCAATGGTGTGGTTGCTGATAATGTCTTTTCTCGGGGCACGGGCGGCCAGTGTTGAATCCACAATCACGGTGCGCACCAAATCGCCCACATCAGCAGTTTCGCCACCTGTGGTGTGTATGTCAATGCCCTGTTCGCGCATGTTTGCGCAAAACTCCTCGGTTCCGTTGATGATGGCGGTAATCACTTCGCCCGGAATGAGGTTTTTGTTTCGGCCAATAGTGCTGCTCAGTAAAAATGGGCCGGTTACACCCACGCACAGCAGGTCGTCGGTGTTCATTACAATCGCGTCCTGTGCAATGCCTTTCCAAACAGATAAATCGCCGGTTTCGCGCCAGTACAGGTAAGCCAGACTGCTTTTGGTTCCGGCACCGTCGGCGTGTACAATGTTGCACCATTCCGGGTCATTGCCCAACAAATCGGGAATTACCTTGCAAAAGGCCTTTGGGTAAAGGCCTTTGTCTACCAGTTTAATGGCATTGTGTACATCCTCTTTCTGGCTCGAAACGCCTCGCAATGCGTATTTATCGTGCATTCGTTGCAAATATACGCCCTGCATTTTCTTTGGCATCCTGCCCGTTTGGTCAACTTACAAAAAGTTATTCAATATGCCTTTAAATCCCCGATTTTTGCAGTATGACCAAACCCCTGATTCTAATCAGCAACGACGACGGAATTACCTCTCCCGGCATTTCAGCCCTGGTGGAAACCATGCTTGAACTGGGCGATGTCATTGTGGTGGCTCCTGATAAACCTCAAAGCGCCATGGGGCATGCCATCACCATCAATGAGCCCATTCGCCTTACCAAGGTAGAGTTGTTTCAGGGTGTTGAGTCGTGGCAATGCTCCGGCACCCCGGTCGATTGCGTGAAAATTGCCATTGATAAAATTTTGCCCCGCAAACCCGATTTAATGGTTTCAGGCATTAACCACGGCAGCAACAGCAGCATCAATGTCATATACTCCGGCACCATGAGTGCCGCCATGGAAGGCGCCATCGACGGGATGAAAGCCATTGGTTTTTCCCTGTGCAATTATTCCTGGGAGGCCGATTTTGTACCCGTCAAACCCTGGATAAAAAAGATAGCAGAAGCCACACTCAACAACGAGTTGCCTTACGGAACCCTGCTCAACGTCAATATTCCGGTGCCTGCCGAGGGCGAGATTAAGGGCATCAAAGTGTGCAGGCAGGCCCAGGCCAAGTGGAAAGAAGATTTCGACAAGCGCACCGATCCGTTTGGGCGCACCTATTACTGGATGACCGGTAATTTTGTGAATATGGATCAGGGACAGGATACCGATGAGTGGGCACTGCAAAACGGCTACATTTCCGTGGTTCCCACCATGTTCGATTTAACCGATCACCAAAGAATTGGCAGCTTAAACAACTGGGGACTTTAACTATGCTGAAAAAACTCGCGCCCGGCATCGTGGCCGGTTTGTTGCTTCCCCTGGTGGTAGGCGCACTCATTTATTCGCTGGGCCCCTTGTTCGACAAGGATAACGGCGGTATTGCCCTCTATTTTTACGGCGTGTTTAGCGGTAACTATGTGTTCAGTCCCTTTGTTCGCTTGGGTTGTCTGGTTAACCTGGGTGTTTTTTTTCTTTTACTGCGAAGCAACCGTGACCTCTGGGCTCGTGGTGTGCTCATCGGCACCATTTTTTGGGGATTATATGTCGTCATAACTTTCCTTGTGCGATGAAACCCCAAAGATTGTACCTGGTAGCGGGTGAGGCCAGCGGCGATCTGCACGGATCCAATCTCGTTAAGGCGATTAAAAAACTCCATCCGGGCGCCGAAAT
>CANHCW010000222.1 GCA_947459165.1 Flavobacteriales bacterium | reverse complement strand
GGCGTTGAAGTGTACAATGTATTGGGTGAGAAAGCCATTGTGACCCAGAGCATCAGCGGTCAAAGTGGAAACCTCAAATTCAACGGTTTAGCGAATGGAATTTACCTGGTAAAAATCACCACCGACCTGGGAGTGGTTACACAAAGGGTAACCATCACCAAGTAAGGAATCTGATTAAAAACATTTCAAAAGGCTGTGCATTGCACAGCCTTTTTTTGTCATTTGCAGGCTTGCTGCCGGTATCGTTACTTTGAAGTATGGAGTTTGATTCTGAATACATATCGTCGTTGCGTAAGGAATATCAGCGTGCTGTTTTGAACCCCGAAGATTTACCCGAACATCCTGCCGATGCATTTAAACAGTGGTTTGATCTGGCATTGCAGGAAAATGTGTTGGAACCAAACGCTATGGTATTGAGCACGGTCTATAAAAACAGGCCCTCAAGCCGCGTCGTTTTAGTGAAAGATCTTAATCGGTCGGGAGTTGTTTTTTTTACCAATTACCGCAGTAAAAAAGGCCGTCATCTGGATGAAAATCCATGGGCTTGTGTGAATTTTTTCTGGCCTCAACTGGAACGACAGGTAAGGATAGAGGGTTTCATTGAAAAACTACCGGAGGCAGACAGCGAGAAGTATTTTTACTCCCGACCCCGCCTGAGTCAGGCCGGCGCCATTGCTTCGGAGCAAAGCGCTGTCATCAGCAATCGCGATGAGCTGGATAATAGAATGAATGAGCTTATGTCGCTGCCGGAAGAGGTAATATTGCCAAAACCGGAACACTGGGGTGGCTACAGGCTCATTCCTGATTACTTCGAGTTCTGGCAGGGAAGGGCGGGTAGAGTTCACGACCGCATTGTTTATGAAGCCGGGGGAGAAGAACATTGGGTGAAATGTCGTTTGTCACCATAAAAAAAGCCTTAAAAATCAGGCTTCTTACTCTTTTTAATCTGTGTTGCGGGAGCCACTGCAGCGGCCTTGGATTTGTGAGGCCGGTGTTTGCCGTAAGTTCCTTTGTGGATCTTACCGCGCTTGGTTTTCATATCTCCTTTTCCCATAACAGGTGGGAAAAAAATCCGAAATATTTTAAAATCAGTTTGACTGATCCTTAAAGTTTTCCATCAAATCCTGCGCAATGCCAGTAAAGCTGAAACCACCGTCGTGAAACAGGTTTTGCATGGTCACCATGCGGGTGTAATCGCTAAACAGCGAAACGCAGTAATCAGCGCAGCTTGAGGCATCAGCATTACCCAAAGGACTCATTTTGTCGGCGTAGTTGAAAAATGCATCAAACCCACCCACACCGCTGCCGGCAGTTGTTTTTGTGGGACTTTGCGAAATGGTGTTCACCCTTACTTTTTTGTGTTTGCCGAAGTGGTAACCGAAACTGCGTGCGATGCTTTCCAGCAAACTTTTGGCTTCGGCCATTTCACTGTAATCAGGGAAAACCCGCTGGGCGGCAATATAAGTCAGGCCTACAATGCTACCCCAGTTTGCCATGGCATCGTGCTTCCACAATACCTGCATGAGGCGGTGAAACGACATGGCCGAAATGTCAAGGGTTTGGTGCATGTATTCATAATTCAGTTCAGTGTAGGGGATTTTTTTGCGAACATTCAGGCTCATTCCCACACTGTGAAGCACGAAATCAAGTTTTCCGCCAAGTTGTGCTGTTGATTGGGAAATCAAATTTTCCAAATCTTCCATTTTGGTGACATCGGCATAAATTAAAGGAGCATTTAGCTGTTTGGCCAATGTCTCGGTTTGACCCACTCTCGCCGCTACCGGCGCATTGGTCAGTACAAAGGAAGCGCCTTCTTCGTGGCATTTCAGGGCCACCTGCCAGGCGATGGATTGTTCGTTCAGTGCACCGAAAATGATGCCGCGTTTGCCTTGTAAAATGTTCTTAGCCATGATTTCGAGGTCAAAGGTAAAACAATTTTATGTTACCATTAAACCTTCACCATTTTCGGACATCTTAAGTATTGAAAGGAGTTCAAAAAATGAAAAGTACAATTTTTATTGGGGTAATGATGTTCCCGGGCTTGATGATCTCTCAGGATGGTCCTAAAAATCCATGTAATCGTCTTGAAAAAGGATATCAGTGGATGAAAGACAGTTTAGAACTGACTGTTGAACAGCAAGCCAAAATAACCGCCTTAAAGAGCAAGGCCTGTTCATCGTTAAATGTAGCAAAAAGCAATGCCGGAAATAACAAGGAAACATTCAAACTTGCGGCCAAACAAATAGTAAAAGACTATAGAATGTCTGCCCGCAAGGAATTGCAGCCTAATCAGCTTGAAAAATTGAAAAAAGCCCGTAAAAATTCGATGCGCAAAAAGGGTGAGCCTACCCCCGAGAAAAGGGCTTCCAACATGACTGAACGAATGAAAAGCAGTCTGGGTCTCGACAGTTCGCAGGTGTCCAAAGTGTATGCATCAAACCTGCAATTTGTGAATTGTCAGGCTGCGGTGAAGGCTAGGAAAGACTCAGGTGCTGATTCAACGGAATTGCGAAGGGAAATGATGAACTGCGGCAAAGAGCAAAGAACACGATTGAAAGCCATTTTAACACCTCAACAATGGACTAAATATGAGGCATTGCAAAAAGAAAAAAAGGAAAAACTGCAGGAACGGAAAAAGCCAAAATAAGAATATTAACTTTATTTATTAATTGTAAAATTTGGCCGCGAATTAATTCGCGGCCTTGTTTTTTTATTCAATGTGGGTAATTTTACAAAATGAAATTAAGGTTTACCCGATCTCTATTCATTCTGTTCATGGCTATTTTTTCAACAGGCGCGCTATTTGCGCAATTTGAGGCTGTGAGCTCAAAGGTGATTGATAACTATCAGAAATATACTGCTTCGAATCTTCAGCGGCGGAGTGTTTCAAAACCTACTTCGTGCAAAAGCGACACATCGCTGTTTGTTCAACAGGGAACGACCGGCTGGCGTTTTGTTACACTTCGTTCCGGAAGCAGTTTGGGGCAGTTTTACGGAGCTCCCCAAAGCATGACGATTTCGGGTTTCAGATTTTACGCTTTCGCAAACCCGGTTACACCTGCACGACAGGTATTTATCAGACTTCGCTGCAACCTTTACAAGGCGGGGGCCGATTCGCTGCCAACAGGTACCCCGCTTGCAAGCGACACCGTGACCGTGGATACCATTTTGCGTTCTACCTTCTACATTAGCGATGTTTTGTTCAATGCAGTGTTCAAAAATCCGGTAACCCTGAATTACAATTATATATTAGCTGTTGAGTGCGACAGTACCAATGTTACGGCTGCTTTAATGACCAACGACTGGGCCCGTGGAGATGGCAAAAAACGCAATTTGGGCTGTGGCAGCGTAAGCGGAAAATGGTACAGAAACCTGCAACTGAATATCAGTGGCACTGCATT
>CANHCW010000221.1 GCA_947459165.1 Flavobacteriales bacterium | reverse complement strand
CGATAGTTTCCCTGAAGAACAAATTAAAGAGCTAATTACAACAGGTGAAAGTCAAAACTATAAACTTGAAATCATTCCGTTACATAAAATCAAGATTTTTCTGAGTAACACCTATGCAGACCAGTATTTTGCCAATTATCTCGAGAGAAATTCCTGTAACGAGCAATTGGTTAATTTGTTGGAAGAATACAAGGTTAAAAGACAATTGCAGGATGACGGACCATTAAGCAAACAAGTAGCATTTTGCAAAGAGCAGAATTGAAGGGTTTAGGGCCGTGCCTTATACAATTAAATATATCTTATCTTTATTAAAATTCCTTTGAAATCTGGCGTTACACTCACATTTCTTCAATCATCATATCGTTTAGATAAGCCTCCTTCATCAAAGTGCTGATTCCTGCGGGCCTAATGGCATCAAAACGAAGTCCTAATGCATAATCCAGAATTATTTCTTATTATTGTAAATATTAATTTATGATTAAAATATACATTTACCGATTATTGACAGGCGTGACATTCAGCTCCTGTATTTCTGTATTTAAGGGTTATCCTACCAACTCGACCCAACTCAATCAAGCCAATTTTCATTACATTAAACAAAATGTAAGCGGTTAAAGTACAGCTATTTATACCTTTGGTATCGGAGGCAATTCTCAAAATTCCATGGTGGCAGAAGCCAAAAGTGATTTACTCGCAACTTATCCCCTTGGCAAAAATCAAGCCCTAGCAAATGTGATTGTTGATTTCAAATTCCAATCTATTTTGGGAATAATATATGGCATGAAAGTCTGCACCTACACGGCAGATATCGTTGAATTCGATAATGCTGTTTCAGTTGTTCAAGGAATTACAGGGCTGAATTCTGCTAAAATGGCATCAACTGCTGCCCCAACTTCAGCAACCAAAACCATAGACAGCATAACCAACAATGGGGTATACTTATTCGAAAATTCAGGAACAAAGGAAAGGTATGCTACCCATGCGGATTTCACCCAAACTGCTAAATATGAAAAGCTCATCTATTCATCTGCAAATACACTGGTTAACTCCTTTTATTCTGACAAGGGTTATTTTATTCCCTACATAGAAGAACTCAACTATCTCTATGAAAATATCAGTAAATACAGTTTTATACCTCGTAAAATATTTTGGAGTGCTGAAACACAGGATGGAAAAGTTAAGTGTTTTAATATGGAGAATGGGCAGACTGTTTTAATGGATAAGAACGAAACAGCCTACATAATTCCATTGTTCATTATTAAATAATTTTGTGGTCTTTTCACCGCAAATCTGAGTAGAAAAGCCGGGGTATGATACCTCAAGAAAGTAGAAATTGAAACTCTCAGTTAGATTTCTCACTCAATGATATTTTCGGAATTCTTATTCCCTTTGGACTTTTAATTATGTAATTTGTTTTCTTGCCTGAATCCTCTATTCCAAGCATTTCCTTAGTTACCAGATTCTGCAAGTCCCTCAGCGCTGTATCAGTGGAACATTTTGCAATTTTAGCGTAGGTAGATGTTCGCAAAAAACCAACTTCCTTGCCATAATTGTCGTATAAATAATTGATTACGGCCCTTTGTCTGTCATTCACATTTTTTGATTGATGCTCATCCCAAAATCGCGCCTTATCCAATATTATCTCGAGGTTCTGTTCACTTGATAACAAGGCTCTCTCAAAACAACCTAAAAACCACAATAAATAGGATGTGATATCTTGTGTTCCCTTTTGTGTTTTTTCAATTATATCATTGTACCGCTTATGCTCTTTAAAAATCTGATTCGATAAACTGTAAAAACGAATTTTGCTGTTATCGCTTCTTGCCAATAGCATATCCAAAATTGCCCTTGCTATTCGCCCATTGCCATCATCAAAAGGATGTATAGTCACAAACCAAAGGTGAGCAATAATCGATTTCAGCACCAGGTCAAGTGATTTTTCATCATTTAACCAATCCAAAAACTGCTTCATTTCCCCTGGAACACGATTTGCAGCCGGCGCTTCAAAGTGTATTTTCTCTTTTCCAAAATTCCCGGAAACCACTTTCATCCCTCCTGAACGATAGCGAGCCACATCAATTTGTTGGTAACCGCTGTATCCTGTCTGAAAAAGTGAATTATGCCAACCCAAAAGTCTCTTCTTGGTTAATGGCTTGCTGTAATTTTGAGTAGCATCCAAAACAACATCAACAATACCATCAATGTTTCTCGGCGTTATTACAAAATCTGCACTCTCAATGCCCAGCTTCCGCGCAATTGAAGATCGAACAAGCTCAGGATTTAAAAATTCGCCTTCAATTCTTGAGGTGTCAACTACATCCAAAATTAGAGACTCCAAAGAAGACCGTTCGACAAATTCAAAGCCCAAACCTTCCATTTTACCCAGCATACGACCTTGCAAATGCCTTACGGAGGCAAGAACAGGCGATATTTTATCGCTATCCCATAGAAAGTGAGTCCAATTATTTCTTTCGTGAATATACTTTTCCACCGCAGAATATGCGGTAAAAATAAAACTTTTTCACCGCAAACCCAAATAGAACGAGGTGTTTTTTGGGGAATTAGAATGTGAAATTACCATTCTGCACATACAGCATTCCGTTTTCCTCGCATCCAATTTTGGTGAAGACATACTCGTTACCAACATACACGGTTGTCACTAAATTCAAAAGCCGCAAACAAAATGAATTAAACCACAAAGTATCCTGTTGATTTGCCCCGCCCCTCTCTGGCAATCAATCCTTTTGCAACCAATTCACTTAAAGACTTCTTGACCGTTGGCAAAGCCATATCCAGTTTTTTCGATATCTCACCCGAGCCACATCCTGCATGGTTTTGAACAAAGAACAAAATGCGCTTCTCTCGCTGTGAAATTGGCTTTTCTGTTCTGCTTTCTTCCAATTTCACCAACAACTGTTCCTGTATATTGATCAAACAACTGACAAAAAAACTGAGCCATTCCGTTACATCTTCCCCCGGCCTGTTTCTCTGGGTTTGCATGAGCACTTTGTAATATTCAGATTTTCTGCTTTCAATCTCATGTTCAAAGCTGACAAACTGAATCCAGGTATAACCATTTTTTAATAGCAACAAACTGCCCAGCAATCTGCTCAATCTTCCGTTGCCATCCTGAAAAGGGTGAATACTCAGAAACTCATACACAAACAATGCTGCCTTCACCAGTGGTATGGTTTCCTTGTCTGAATGATACCACTTGAAAAGCCGCAACATGGCATCCTGTGTTGCCAGTCCCGACTCTGTTGTTCTAAACACGATCTGCTTGGTTCCATTTGCCAAATTTGCCTCTACTGCATTACTCATCTGCTTGTAATTCCCTCTGTGCCAAGCATCCTTTTCGCCATATTGCATGAGTATTTTATGGAGATTTTTTATCTGGCTTTCCGAAATATCAATGGCCTCATAATTTCCGGCAATCGTAT
>CANHCW010000220.1 GCA_947459165.1 Flavobacteriales bacterium | reverse complement strand
TTTGGCAACCGAAACCGGCTGGAAGTACTTGACGGTACTTTGTTCAAAGCCAATGAAAGGCATCTGCGGATAAACGAAGGAGATCTAAACCGCATAAAAATTTGGGAGAGCAACTTTAACGGCGCACAATTCTTGCGGGATCAGGAACGCGGAGATGCAAGCGGTTATGGGGATGGTAAGCGCAGAACCATTGATGGCATTTTGGTTATCAATTCCAACATCAGGATTGGCGATGCGTCCAGATTGAATAATAATATCTATGGCGGACAAAACGGCATTTATGCCATAGGCAGCTCACTTGATATTACCAAAGCCAACATTCACCTTACAAAAAAACATGGCCTGCTTTTCAATGCCAATCAACTGACAAATAAAACGCTGAGCTTAAAGCAGAGTTTCGTCCATGATTTATTCAAAGGCGTAAGGGTAGAAGGAAGAACATTGATTACAATCATTCAGCAGAATAGTATCTACAATACAAGTGCATATGGAATAGAATATGTGGGAAATAATGGCGGCAAATTGAAGATCGGGGATGAAACGAATGTTGCTCTTGGCAATACATTTAATAATTGTAACTGGGCTGCTGTGCAATGTGACAACAATCAGAGGTTTAATAGACTAAACAATTCCGGAAATTCAACAATTAGAATCTGCAATAACTCAATTGACAATCACATTTATGCTGCGGGTATTGCCATCAGTGAAAGCGTAAACGGGCAGAGGAGCTATGAAGAACTTTTAATTAAAAATAACTTAATCGGCCTGAATCAACCCTTGGGGAAGGGCATCAAGATTAATAATTTAGAGGGAAGAAATAAAGAGAATCCCTTGGATCGAAATAGCCCATCTGGTTCATACAATGTGAATGCTGTTATTACTGGAAATAGAATCCGCTTTACACAACAACTTAGTCCCGGAAACCCAGATTACTGTGGCATTTCCTCTACAAGAGGATTTGGTCTGAATTATTTTAACAATACTATCTATCACCACAACTATTCCGGACTATTAAACGATATCAGGCCTGTGGCCATGCAGGTTACAGACGGCCAACACAATCTGCTTGCCGAAAACACTTTCAGGGCGGGCAAGGGACTCGTTACCAATGGTGCCGGCAACATTTTCAGCAATTATTACTGTAATCATTTTCAGGAATGTGTCGTAGGACTGGAATTAAACAACTCCATGCTTCGCAATTTCGCCATGCCTTCATTCACCTATAATGAGAAGTTGGTACATGGGCATAAATTTGGCAATGATACCTTTTCTCGCACGAATGCATTTTTACCAACCCCTAGAGGAACAAGTAAACCGGCAGGACTTGTAAGGCCAGCGGGCTCCACAGATATCAGGGTAATGGCCAGACAAGACCGAACAAACCAATGGGATTTCCCTCAGGGCTTTGTACTGCCCCGCATTGACTATCCTAATGGAAGAAGGAGTCCAAGGGGAATCGTGCATAATGAGAACAGAAAACTAATGTGCAATGATACCTGGATATGGGGTGACCGTATTTTTAGAAAAGACGCTGTAGATACACTCAGCGGAAATCAGCAAATACCTGAAGTTGATTCTTTCGTTTCAAATTGGAAGCTGAATTATGCCGCTTGTCGCACAGCTTATTTTGACAGTCAGAGTCTCTCCAGTTTTGATTCAGGCCTGGTTAAACTCGTATACATAGAATCTCTGCTATCCTTAGGTGCAAACAGTCAGGCATATTCACTTCTAAACAATTGGAATCCATCTCATACTATTGAATCTGATTTTAAATCCGTTTATTCAATAATATGTGAAGCACGATTGTCAGCTGATTCGATATTTATTAACGACAATAGTGAAATACACGCAGATACACTTTGGACAGCTGAAACAGAATATGTAATTGACACAGTTACCGGTGCTTCCGGATTCTGGTTAAAACAAAATGCAGTCTATTCAGATTCGGCCATTGATAGTCTGATTCAAATTGCCAGAAAAGACGGCCTTTATACCTCGCCGGCCGCTTATGTGGCGCGTGCGGTTCTTGAAGCTGAAAGGCAACTTTTTTTTCATGACACTGTTTATCAGGTTTTAAATTCTGTTTCAGGACGGTTGGATTCATCATGCAACTGGTTGACCGAGGACTCCTTGGTCAGGGTAGAAATCATAGACAATCTGGGAAGTCCGACCGGAGTATACACTTATGCGGATGCCGATGGATACTTTTGGTTTGGGGGTGGGTTAATGAGGTCATTAGACTCCACTTCCACTTATACTATTGCTGCAAGGCTAACTGACAGCTCCTGGATTAGCACAGACACGCTGCTCCATCATTATCATTTGGGAACCTGGGGTGAACATGTGCTGAGTTGCATTCCCTATCAAGTACAGTATACCAATAACACAGCACGAGCTCAAAAACAGGAGTGGAGGTCAGATCTAGTTCAGGTATCTCCGAACCCCACTGCAGGCCTATGCAAATTGGAGGGGCTGCCCAATGGGCCTTGGCAACTTACTGTTATCGACCTGAAAGGTAGGCTGCTGCTGAACACCACTGGTGATGGCTCCTTTTCATTATTAGACATTTCTTCACTTACAACTGGCATTTATATCATTCGGATTCAGGATTCAACAACAGGTAAAACAGCTCATGCGAGGATTATTCTTCATTAAGTTCATAGCTGCTTTTTGGGCAGGTTGTGCAGTTACAACAGTAACTGCACAACCTACTTTTTACAATTATTACAACAAGATAAAAGGAGATGAAAATCTTTACTGGGAAATATATCAAATAAATGACGGGGGATTTCTTAATCCCGGATCCGCCTATCTAAAAAAATTCAATCGTCATGGAGATTTAGTTTTGAAATTTGATCTGCCGATGATGCATTCTCTAAATCCAGACCCGCGAAATGAAAACAATGTCTTTGTTTTAGGCACCAGTTCAGCTTTAGGGGATTATTACATGGTCAATATGACCACTGATGGGGATATTCTGAAGAAAAAATACAAGTACGTAGCTAAAGCATCGGACACCATAGAGTTTGCGGCAGATTTTCTGGTTGATACCATCAGAAAAACGCTGGTATTTGCAGGCGGCCGCAGCCGTGGAGATGAGAACAATCCACATTTCTGGATAGGCATCACCGATTATGACTTTAACTTCGTAAAACAGAAATCATGGATCATCAAGGGAAAAAACAAGGTGTACTATTTCAGACAAATTATTCCAAACCAAAAAACCGGTGGTTATGTGGTTGCCGTTGGTGACTATAGTGACAACAATGAATTATGGTGGCTTGACAGCAATCTGAATGTAGTAAATGCCAGAAAAATAGAGGGGAGTCCGTGCTTGTTCAGTGCATATTTCTCACGTCTGATTAATTTAAACGACTCGATTTTTGTCATTTATGGAAGTGCGAGTTACACTGGTTTCGACTCATGCAGCATAAAAACAGATGGCAGTTACATTTTTATTTTCAATCATAAGG
>CANHCW010000219.1 GCA_947459165.1 Flavobacteriales bacterium | reverse complement strand
GCCATTATGGAATCGGCAGATGCTGGAATTGGTGTGATTGTGGCCATTACCGAGGGAATACCCACCAAAGACATGGTGAAGGTGAAACGCTACTTAGACGGTAAAAATTCAAGATTGATAGGGCCTAACTGTCCCGGGATCATCACCCCGGGTGAAGCGAAAATCGGCATCATGCCCGGTTTTATTTTCCAAAAGGGCAATATCGGTGTGGTTTCAAAAAGCGGAACCCTGACTTATGAAGCGGTAGATCAGTTGACCAAACTCGGTTTGGGACAAAGCACTGCGATTGGCATTGGCGGCGACCCCATTATTGGTACCACCACCAAAGAAGCGGTCGAATTATTCATGAACGACCCCGAAACAGCCGGCATCGTAATGATTGGCGAAATTGGCGGTGGCATGGAGGCAGAGGCAGCCCGCTGGATACAAGCCCACGGCACCAAACCGGTGGTAGGATTTATTGCAGGACAAACAGCGCCTCCCGGCCGCAGAATGGGCCATGCCGGCGCCATTGTAGGTGGCAAAGACGACACCGCGGCAGCGAAAATGGCCATCATGGCCGAATGCGGCATACATGTGGTGGAAAGCCCCGCTGAAATTGGTCAGCGCATGAAAGAAGTGCTGAAGTAATTTAGGCAATTCTTTTCTAGAAATCTGTTGCTTTGCGCAGGAGGGTTCTGCTACACATTTTGCACTAAATCTTCCTAAATTTGTTAAAGATAATTACCGCTAATTTCAATTTAAATGCATGAAGGAAGGATTAACGCAGAAAATCTTTAAGTACTTTGACGAAAATGGAATTGCAGGTGAACATCTCGGTGTAATTTCCATAGAAATAAACCTAGGTAAAAGTAAATTTAAGCCTTATAAGACTACCCAAATCTTTAAGCCAAATCTATCGCAATTTGGCTTAAATGAAAAAGATAGCGAGCAAGTTATTATTGATTACATTTTCTGTACTACCAATATTAAAATTTCCTCCGTAAACGAATTAATAGGAATGAGAAATATTGGAGACAAGCCATTTGTTCTTCTTTTGAATGAACACCAGCCAGACAAAATTAAATATTGCTTGGCATTCGGCAGAATCCCGGGATCCGTTATTTTTAGAGATACAGATAGAATTAAAACACTGGGAAATATTGAAGAAATAGATGGAGACTTGGGCTTTTCAGACAGCAGTTTGGAGGATTTAGGAAAGTTAAGAAGAATTGAAGGGAGTCTCTGGATAGCTCAGAGTGGAAAAGGAATCTTCACTAAATTAAAATCATTACAAGAGCTTGAATTTGTGGGCGGTGATGTCAATATTAAAAATTCAAATATTGATAATTTAGGAAAATTAAAACATGTAGGAGGGAACTTAAATTTGAGACAAACATTTGTTAGCAAATTTGATAATTTGGAATTCGTCGGAGGTAACCTTTTATTGCCAAATGAATTAAAAGGAGCAAGTGAAGTATCTAAAATAAAAGTAAGAGGCAAAATAAAATTTTTTAATGATCGAAGCTTGGAAGACATAGTTTAAGGATGTTAAAAAGAGCATTTTTATTTTATTCAACAGAAGGACTTACATCAAAAATATACATTTTGACATTTTAACGAGAGCATTATATTTCTACCTCTTCCATTTATATCACAATATAATGTGTTTTTTATTGTTTATTCCTGCTTCAGCTGTATTTTTGCAGCCATAATCACATTATAATGTTGGTTCATCAGTTGGGTCAAACCATTAAAAGCCGAAGGAAGGAGTTGAAGATTACACAACCCCACCTGGCAGAGCTTGCGCAAATCAGCACAAATACCCTCTATAAGCTCGAAAGAGGACAAGGAAACCCAACTGTAGAGGTGCTCGGCAAAGTGGCCGAAGTACTGGGAATGGAACTGCTACTCAGCATTAGGAAACGATACTAACGCTATGCGAAAGGCCGAAGTTTATTTTAACAAAATATTGGCAGGTGAACTGATTGAGAATGAATCAAACCATTTCGTCTTTCGGTATAACGAAAGCTATTTCCATAACCCCGGTTTACCGGGAATCAGCATCACCCTTCCTAAAACCCGGAAAGAATACCGCAGTGATTACCTATTTCCATTTTTCAGCAACATGCTTGCCGAAGGAAGCAACCTAGCCATTCAGTTGCGTTATTTAAAAATGGACGAACGAGATATTTTAGGCTTGCTATGTGCCACCGCCACAGCCGATACCATAGGCGCCGTAACTGTGAAACCGGCTGACAGTCTATGAAACTGAAAGACATCAGGCATTGTCCCTGCACATTATCGGCAGGATTTAGTACCTACAGCCCTGCCGGGCTTCGGTTGCTGTTTAATAGAAAAAACGCAAGCCATATTTTAGATTTTAACGCCCCAAATTCAGATGAAACGGTTGCTGAAAAAATGAGGCTGAACAGCAAAAATATCTCTATCAGCGGGGCACAGTTTAAACAATCTTTGGTCCTAGAAAAAAACAGACTGCGACTAACAGAACCCGGGGAACCCGGGGAATACATATTAAAACCCATTCCGTTCAGACCGCCTTTCGGCAAAGCAGAAGAGTTGCCTGCCAATGAGCATCTTACAATGCAAATTGCCAAACAAGCCTACGGGATTTCAACCGCAGAATGTGCCCTCGTTTTTTTTAAAAATGGAGAACCGGCGTACCTCACCAAACGCTTTGATCGGGCGAAAGACGGGTCGAAAATTGCCCAGGAAGATTTTGCATCAATTGCAGGTAAATCCGGGCAAAAAGACGGAGAGCATTACAGAAATACGGGCAGTTATGAAGACATTGCCGGAGAAATGAAAAAACATGTATCGGCGTACGCAGTAGAAATTGAAAAATTCTATGAACAAGTTGTTTTCAATTATTTGTTCAGCAACGGCGATGCACACCTAAAGAACTTTTCATTACAACAAACACCAAGTGGCGATTACTTGCTAAGCCCCGCTTATGATTTAATTAATACTTCTATCCATATTCCAACTGACAGTTTTTTTGCATTGGAAGATGGGTTATTTGCAACTGATTTTGAATCAGAAAGCTTTCAGGCTCTCGGCTATTATGCCTATGATGATTTTTATGAATTTGGAAGGCGCATTGGCATGATGGAAAATAGGATTAAAATCTTATTGGATAAATACCGCAGCCATAATCAGATAACATTGAGGCTAATCCAATCTTCGTTTTTATCCCAGCCCATAAAAGAGTTGTACGCCAAACATTACTTAGCCCGTTTGAAAATGCTAAACAATTCTTTTTCTGATAAATTTAGGTAAACCTCAACAACAAAAAAGGGGCTCACAAGCCCCTTTTCAATGTCTTGAATTTTAACTTTACTTGGTTAAATCAATGGTGCTAACGCCGGGATGCGCCGATGCACTCCAATCGAAAAAGGTATCGGCAATGGTTACATTCGGGGTAAACACGCCGATTGTATAGGTAATTTCTGTGCCGTTTTTAAAGCGCTGAATCATTTTCTGGATTTTGCTGCT
>CANHCW010000218.1 GCA_947459165.1 Flavobacteriales bacterium | reverse complement strand
CTGTTCTGGCGGCAGGACTGCTCACCAGTAAATCCGGAATCAGGCCACTTTTTTGAATGAGTTCAGCCGTGTTTCGAACCTCTTTTCTTCCTCTGTCAACCAGCGTGCGTTCAAAATCATCCCAGGCATCGCCATGTTCCTGCGCCTTGCCATGCCGCATTATAATGACCGTTTTACCCATTCTTCTTTTTGAAGATGTAGGCTGCCCAAATCCATGCGGAAATCATCATTAAGCCTCCCAAAGGGGTAATGGCTCCCAGTTTTTTCAGTCCCGCCCCCCAAAGTTCATTCATGGACAAAAGATACAAACTGAAACTAAACACTGCTATTCCCCAAAAAAGCAACAATGCAGGTTTTCGGTATGCATTTCCTGCAAGGGCCAGAAAAATGATACCCAAACTGCCATAAGCCTGATATCGAACACCGGTTTCAAATACAGCAAGATATTTGGTCGAAAGAATGTTTTCAAGTCCGTGTGCGGCAAAAGCTCCCATTCCTATACTCAAAGCCATAAGCAGGGCGCCGGTGGCCGCCAGGCCGTTTGTTGCTTTGAACATCAGTCGTCGAGGCCGTTTTCAATCAGCGTAAGCAGGTACGCGCGGTGATCTTTGCTGTCTTTGTCCCCACCCACGGCTGCTTTGATTTTCTTTTCGAGCTCAAGCAGTTGCGCAGTAGCACGGGCCTTACTGATTTCATCGTAGCGGTTGTTGCTCTTGTGTCCGGCAATGTCAATCAAACGCTGGGTATAGTTAATCTGCAACACCTGTCTGAAGCTATTAACATTGGCATTGATGTCTTCATTGAAAATGGCAGCGGTCAAATCGCCCAGCATTTCACCCACACTGTATTTATTGCCATAAAGGCGGCTGTCAGAGAGGCGCAGCATCACCGAAGTACTCAATAAATGATCGAGAACAGAACTTTGCATGCTTTCCACCCTATTGTGAAACTTGGGATCTTCACCGGCTCCAAAGAAGTTGAATCCGCGGCGCTGCTGTTGCAGGTAGGCTGTAAGATCGGCGGGGACTTCCATTGCATTGGGAGCAAAGGCATATTTGGCCAGGGCATTCATCGCCCTTTTCTGGTCGTTATAGGGAACCGGAGTGAAAGGTGCCGGCCCGTTCTGGCCGGGTGCAACGCGTTCTACATAAACGCCACCCACATAACGACTTATGATGCCTGTCATTCCGCTGTAGGCGCCGCTGAGACTGCTGTAGGCGTTGCGCAATTCCTGCCAGCTGACTCCTGAAGTGTAGCGGTTTTTAAGGTTGCGCATGAGGTTTTGCACTTTTTCAATGCGTTCAATTCCGTAACCAATGGCATCACTGCTCAGGTCATTAATCATTACACGGGGGTCAATGCCTTTTCCGGGTGAACGCATGTCATCTGCATCGTTGCCGAAGGTGAGGTTTTTCTCGCCGCTTCTGGCTAAAATTTTATCGAGGCGTTGTTTCTCGGCATCTGCATTGTCAAGCGCAGGGCTGTAACCGTATTCAATGACCCACATATCGTAAGGGCCGGGCTGGGTTTGGCAGTAGTTCAGTTCCTGTACATCGCCGTTGAGGTTAATGGCGGGGTAGTCCATGACCGAACCGATGACATTGTTCGAAGTGAGGTTTTTATCCTTAAGCTCAGCCGGACTTAACAGCTGACTGGCTTTCATGTTGTGCTGAAGTCCGAAAGTATGCCCCATTTCGTGCAGAACGAGGTAGTAAAGGCTTTGCTGAACCAACTTTGTAATCTCAATTTCTGAAGCTCCTGAGGCCTTAAGCATTTCTGTGCCCAGCATCATTTCGTTGTGCAGGGTATGGCCTGCTTCGCAGTAATGTCCGTCGGCCTTTTTAACTTCAAACAGTTTTTCGGCAACCAGGCGGTTTGTAACAAACACATATTCCAGCATGATGTCGGCTCCCAGTATTTCTCCGGTGCGCGGATCTACAAAGCTGGGTCCGTAACCACCAAAGGGTGGACTTGGACTGCTGGTCCAGCGAAGAACATTGTACCGAATATCACCGGCATCCCAGGTGGCGGTATCGGGTTGTTCAAGAACCTGTACAGCATTGATAAAGCCCAGCGGTTCAAATGCTTTGTTCCAGCTTTCGCCTGCGGCTTTGATGGTTGCACGGAATTCTTTGGGAGTGGTGTTTTCAATCCACCAAACGATGGGTTTTATTGGCTCGCTTTTGGCAGCAGCAGGGTCTTTTTTGCGAAGATCCCAGCGGTGAATCAGGTCGCGGTAGTTTACTGCGGCAGTCGTTGTCATGTCGTTTACCTGTTCCGAGAAATAGCCCACACGAGGATCATCCAGGCGGGGTTGAAATCCGTTTTCGGGCATGGCAATGAGGCTGTGTTGAACGGTTACACTCACTGCGCGGGCATCGGTAACTTCTTCGCCGCCACCATTGGTGGGGTAAGGGTTTTCGAACACATAACGCACCACAATATCTGTGTTAAGGGGATAGTTTTTCAGTTGCTCATAGCGACTTTTGGTTTTGCTCATGCTGCCTAGGTTGAAGGCAAAGGGATTTCCCGGGGTGCTACTGGGTTTTATTTGGTGCAGTTTTTCGCTGATGAATAGCTCGTCTGCATCAATCAGGTATTCTCCGGTTTTTTCGTCCGAGGCAATGATTTTTTCGAATGCCAAGGAACTATGACTGATATTGGCATCGGCGCTTTTGCTGATTTCTTTAGATGGATCAAAATAAAAACCGGTATTCTGTTGCTCAAAATCAATGTATTCAAACTGCTTCCGGATTTTGAAAATGCGGCTGCCCCTGAACTGACCGCGATGAAAGCCGGCATCGGTTACTCCATTTTCGGTATAGGTAAAATGAATGAACTCTTTGTTCAGCTGATCTTTTTTAATCACCATGTACATTTTGCCGGTAGTGGTGTCGCGATACAGCGGAAACAAACCATTCGTTCGCTTACAATTTTTTGTCTTGGATGCAATACTGGGTTTTTCATCCTTGGGTTTTGGAGCTTCTGTTGCAGCAGGTGCTGATTTTTTGGGATCTGCTTTTTTCTTACTGTCTTTTTGTGCCAGGGCAGAGGTGCTGAAAACAACACCTAGAAGGAAAGCTATAACAATTTTTGTGTTCATGCGAGTTTCACTGCAATGATAAATAAATCATACCGAAAATGTATTTTCTTTTCATTTCGTTGAAAAGTTGTTGGAATTAATCTAAAAAAATCGAAGTTGGAATTAACTACCAATTTAGAATACGAATATTATTGTATAATGAAATCCTATTCTTTCGGTTTCTTTCTCATCTTGTTCACATATTTCGACTCAATTTCTGCGCAAATTAGAATTCCTGCTTTATATGGATTTATAGAGAATAAAGGTCAGTTTGTAGACCAACATGGAAAGGCGAATAATGATATTCTGTATTTGCTGAGATTAAAGGATTATCAAATTCAAATTAGAAAGCATGGTTTTAGTTATGAATTTATTGAATACCATTATGAAAATACAAGCAAGTCGGCATCAATTAGGCAAGAATTGAAAAAAGGGTTGCACGGAAAACAAAAACCCAAAGTAACCATGCGCACAGTGAAAAGAAT
>CANHCW010000217.1 GCA_947459165.1 Flavobacteriales bacterium | reverse complement strand
TTTAAAATCCGTTTCAAGGTTTATTTATCTCCTGCTTTGAATAGTTTTTCTTTTTCTTGAGCCGTAAGACTATCGTATCCAGACTCATTGATTTTATCGAGAATGCGGTCAATTTCCGCCTGAGTTACAGCACTGCGTGTGTTTGCGGTATTGCGGTTAATTTCAACGCTGGCAGAACGCCGCACCGGTTTTTTCAGACCTTTGGTTCGGGTGAAAAGTTTTGCTATTGAATCAACAAGGGGAATGTGGATGTTTCCTTTGGTATGCAGCATGTACAAAGCACCGAAGGCCGCACCTCCGAGGTGGCAAATATATCCACCCTGATTGAAATTGCCTGAAGCCCCTAGCAAATCGAAAGCGATGCGAATCAGCGCAATCCAGCGCAACTCTACGGCCATTACACCAAACAGGTAAATCGTATATCGGGGAAACATCACAGCTGTTCCAATGATGACTGCGGTAACGCCCCCGGAGGCCCCAACCAATAAAACAGAACGGTCGTTTCCCGATACAATCCAAATCAGCATCAGCAGCAAAGCCCCGGCTATTCCGCCTCCTAAAAACAGCGGCCATATATGGCGTTTGCCGGTCATGTCCTCCAGGATTTGTCCTATGAAGAACAGCCACAACATATTAGAAAGCAGGTGAAAAAATCCACTGTGAAGGAATATGTAGCTAACCAGACTCCAAGGTTTAAAAACCAGTTGGGCAGGAACCGGGTCAAACATCAACAACTGAACGGCTGCGGGCCATATCCAGCCCATTATCAGGGTAACAACCCAGGCCAGCACGCACCAGAGAACAATGTTCACCACTGCGGTGTTGCTGCGGCTCAGGGGATTGATTTCAACGCCCGGAATTGCCATTTTTTTCAGTAGTTAATCCAGTGTTTGTTGCGATCCTTCCGATTCCAGATATACACAGTGGCAAATCCTGCCAATGCTCCGCCTATGTGGGCAAAATGAGCCACAGGATTGCCTTCAATATTGCTGAAGCCAAACACCACATCAATGCCCACAATTACAGGAACCAGGTATTTGGCTTTAATGGGGTAGGGAATGAACATGAAAATCATTTCCTCATTGGGGTAGAAAAACGCAAATGCCACCATAATGCCATAAATGGCGCCACTTGCACCCAGCATGGGGCCGTAGTGAACAGTACCTTGAGGCGATGTGAAACCAGCAGGAAAATCGCCCGAAATCACTCCCTGAATTTGGGGAAGTATACTCCCTGTAATTGACCATGCTTCATAGCCCACACTCAAAAAGTGCAGCAGCACAGAACCCATGCCACTGATGAAATACAACATCAGAAAGCGTTTGGTTTTCAGCCGGTATTCAATAATCGCGCCGAACGAAACCAGGGCAATGACATTGAACAGAAAGTGCATAATATTGCCATGGGCAAACATGTGGGTAACGAGTTGCCATGGCCGAAACAGGCTGCTGTCTGGGTAAAACAGGTACAATTGAGTTACATCGAAATCGATGCGGGGCAGGGCAATTTGAGCCATACCCATTAAGGCAATCAGAATAACAATGTTACGGAGGCCCGGAGGCATTTGGTTAAACATCAGAATTTTCCTTTTCTAAACAATTCAAACAGGGATTCGGCTGCAAATTTCATAAAAACAGGCCGTTTATCCGGACCGTATTGTTTTTCAGCTAGTACAAAAAGCCGGGCTATCAGCTGCTTCATGGCTTCCTGTGGCATCAATTCCATGGTATTCACTGCGGCCTGACGGGCCATAGAAAGAGCCAGACTTTCATGGCGTTTCATGCGCATATCGCCCTGGGTTTGGGTAAAATCTTCAATCAGGGTTTCAATGGCTTTGGCTTCGTTGCCTTTGCCCAACTCGGCCGGCACTCCGTTGATGATGAGGGTGTTTCCCCCAAAATGACTCACATCAAACCCAAGCGATTTCAGGTCATCCATCATATCAAGTGCGGTGGCCAGTTTGGCCGGGTTCAGTTCAAGGGTGCAGGGAAACAGTAGTTGCTGAGAATGACCTGCGTTTTTTTCCAGTGCATTTAAAAAATCGTGGTACAATAGTTTTACATGTGCCGCCCGCTGATCAACAATGTACAGTTCGCCCATGATGCGGGCAGCAAGAAAACCACCATTCAGCCTGAACACTTCTTCGATTGCAGGTGCCGATTCTGTTGTGGGCAGTAAACCCGGTTCGGGATTCTGTTTGCTTTCGGTGGTAATGGTATCGGATTGTTCCAGGCTACCCAAAATGCGCTGCCAGTCCCGGTTTGCATTGCGGTTATAGCCGGTATCGTCTGCTTTAAAAGGATTGTAGCCGGTTTGGGTTGGTGGTTTCAGGTACGGGTGGCTTTCCATTTCGGCCTTTCCCAAAGCCGGCTGATTGAAAAATGCTTCAATACCACTCATATCGCCAAACAGATCCATGTCGGGCTGAATAACAAATGCGCCGAGAACCTTTCTCACCGCCGCTTTAATGATGTTGTAAATATGTTTTTCATCCTCAAATTTCACCTCGGTTTTGGTGGGGTGCACATTCACATCAATGCGCGCCGGATTCAGGTGCATAAACAGCACAAAAAGCGGATGGGTTCCTTCTTCTGTCAGTCCTTCGTAGGCGCTTTGAATGGCGTGATTGAAATAGGCACTGCGAATAAACCTCCCGTTCACGAACAGGTATTGTTCACCCCGGGTGCGTTTGGCCATGGAGGGTGAGCCCACATATCCGGCAAGCGAAACCAGTTCGGTTTCTTCTTCCAAGGCCAGCAACTCATCCTGTTTTTTGTTGCCCAAAACTTCGGCAATGCGCTGTTGAAGGGTGGCGGGTTTCAGGTCGTACACTTCGGCACCGTTGTTGAACATAGACAGGGCAATTTGCGGGTGTGCCAAGGCCTGTCTTTGAAATTCTTCAATAATGTGCCGGGTTTCAACCGATGCCGATTTCAGAAAATTGCGCCTTGCCGGAATGTTGTAAAACAGATTTTTAATGGCAATACTAGTGCCTACAGGGGCGGCAGTGATGGTCTGTTCCAGTACTTCACCGCCCTCAATTCGAATGTAAACGGCGGTATCGTCCTGTTCGCGGCGGGTTTTCATTTCCACCTGTGCCACCGCTGCAATACTGGCTAGCGCTTCACCTCTAAAGCCAAAAGTGTACAGGGAGAACAAATCGTTGGCGGTTTTAATTTTGCTCGTGGCGTGTCGTTCCCAGCACATGCGGGCATCGGTTTCACTCATGCCGTGGCCGTTGTCGATAACCTGCATTAAGCCGCTGCCGCCTTCTTTAATGATGAGGCGAATTTGCGTAGCTCCGGCATCCAGGCTGTTTTCAAGCAATTCCTTTACAGCGCTGGCCGGCCTTTGAACCACCTCGCCGGCGGCAATTTGGTTGGCCACCGCATCGGGCAATAATTTGATGATATCAGACAAACAAACAAATTTACAGCACACCACCCGGTTGCTGCCAACATCTTTCAAACAAAACTATGTGAATTATTTTTTTATTAAGCCTACGGCGCACCAACCCTCGTTCTCAATGCTATTCTGAACGATTGCGCCGTAACCTGTGAAGTTCTTTTC
>CANHCW010000216.1 GCA_947459165.1 Flavobacteriales bacterium | reverse complement strand
TCGAAAAAGCTGAGGTAGCGCAGCGAATTTTTATCCAAGCCCTGCATTACAGCAGCCAGTTGCCCATAAAATGCCTGTTTTTCGGCCTCGGGGAAACCCGGTTTAACAATGTTGGCCTGGATTTTATTCACGGTTTCGAAAAACACAAAACGCCCTCGGATGATTTGCGATTTGGTGGGATAGGCAATGCTGCTGTCGCGTTTGCCGTCGTACATATCGAGGCGTATTTGCTCTTTATCGACTATGCCGGCGAGTTCGGAGAGTGGCTGAGCAGAAGCCTTGGCAAAACTCAGCAGGGCAATTGACGCAACAGCGGTGCTGCGCAGTGCCACAAAATAATTCCTGCGGCCACCGACACATTGAGGGAATGTTTGGTTCCGGCCTGAGGGATTTCTATGCATACATCACAAATTTCCAGTACATCTGTGCTTACTCCATCAATTTCATTGCCAAAAATATACACGCAATGTGCAGAAGGGGGAGAAAACGAATCCAGACTGACTGATTCAGTGGTTTGTTCAACGGCAAAAAGTTGGGCTCCATTTTGTTTCAATTCCCTGAGTGCTTCATTTGCACTAGCGGCGTAGCGCCAGTTTACGCTGCGGTCGGCCCCCAGGGCTGTTTTGGCAATTTCGCGGTGCGGGGGCGTTCCGGTAATGCCGCATAAAATCACCTCGCTAATGCGAAAAGCATCGCAGGTTCGGAGGATACTGCCCACATTGTGCATGCTGCGCACATTGTCGAGCAAAACGGACACCTGCACTTTGGGCACGGCTTTAAAATCGTCTGTACTCAGGCGATTCAGCAGCGTATTGCTTAATTTCTCGACCATAAAACAATTGCAAAGGTGCAAAAATGAAGGGGTTCATACACAGGTTTATACACAGTAGTTATCTTTTAGAACAAAATAACCGACACTACATTTGTAGAGTTACAAAAAATGGCTATCTTTGCAGCCCAATTCACGAAGTATGAACCCGATTGTTAAATCCATTGCACAAGAATACCTCAGAAACGACATTCCCGATTTCAAAGCCGGTGACCGTGTAACCGTGCACTACAAAATCAAGGAAGGAAACAAGGAACGCATACAGCAGTTTCAGGGCGATGTGATCCAGCGCCGCAACAGCGGAGTGTCTGAAACCTTTACGGTTCGCAAAATTTCAAATGGTGTTGGCGTTGAAAGAATTTTTCCTTTGAATAGTCCTTTCATTGACAAGGTTGAAGTAAACCGCCGCGGAAAAGTTCGTCGTGCTCGCATATTCTATCTGCGCAAGCAAATTGGTAAAGCGGCCCGCATCAAAGAGAAAAGGTCATAATCCATCCCTCCGGATAAGGCAAAGAATAGGAATCCTGCAGTCAAATGCGGGATTTTTTTTGCCCATATCCCAAATAGCCCACGGTTTAAAGCGTGGGTTATTTGACATCTATGCGATAAAACCGAAATTCACCTACCCTGTTAATTTCAGTGAATTGAAAACCGCTGCAAACACATTTTTGATATCCTGATTTATAATATACGAAACCACATTTTAAAAGACTGCAATTTTGCAATAAATCCGGACGGTTGGTGATAACGCCCTCGGCGCCTCGGTCAATATAACTTTTAAACACCTCTGACTTTTGGGTGCTATCCTCCCACGGAAAACCTTTGGCTCCTGTGTAATAAAAATAAACGCAACCGCTGATATCCGGCCCAACAATCCAGCGTTTGCCTGCGCTTAGCTTGCGCATTTGCTTAACTTGTTCCGCATTCTGAAACTCTGCTGGAATGCGGCGGTTTTCTGGCGACCAGTTGCTCAGCGCCATGCGGCTCCAGGCCCAGAGGGGAGCAAACCAAATTAACAAGACTATTGGTTTATATGATGAATTGAGCAAATGCTGATATCCTTTGCCAGCAATGATGGCAAGGGCCGGTAAAAAAATAATGGCATAATAACCGTGATGCAGGAATTGATACTGCACTAAAAAATAGAAGGCCGTGCAGGCCAGAACATAAAAGAACAAATGCAGAGGCGGCCTTCTGAATTTCACAGTTGCATAAGCACCCGCTAAAATCAGGGGCAGCATGGCATAACCTGTAAAAATTTCAGGGAAATCGCTAAACAGGTTTTTGAGCAGGATGTATAACCCTTCCCATATCGAACGGGCGTGCCGCATTTGGTGAACAAACTCGTGTAAACCGAACTGTTTAACCAAAAATGCGGCGTATGCATACCATCCAAAAGTGCAAATGCCTGCAAAAGCACCCATCAGCAATCCGGTGAACACTCGTTTGGCACTAAAGTTTCTTTGCTGTACAAACTCAACCAGCAATGGAACGCCGGCCACCAAAAACTGCATTTTGATCATGCCGGCCAGGGCCAATGCCAATGAGCAAACCACAGCAGACGAAACATTTCCCAGTTTTAGCCATCGCTTACCGGCAATCCAGCCCCAGAGCATGGCCGCCAATGCTGCTATATCCGGCACCGCATTGATGCCGTGATAAAACAGCTCGGGCACAAATGCCAAAAATGAAGCAGAAACGGCTGCCTGCGCACGGTTGGCGCCATATTCTTCTGCCAACCGATACATACCTGCGATGGCCAAAGCCATGAGCAAAAACGAAAGCCAGCGGTGCCAGTGTTCTGAGAACCCTATGCCCTTGTAAATCAGCGCCAACACATATTCATAGGCCGGGAACTGAGGTCCCGTAATACCCGATTTGTCGAATCGCTTATCTACCCGGGGCTCAAGCAAATTCATGCTTTCATCGGCGTAGTTTTTGGCTACCGCCAGGGTATTGCATTGTCTCCACACATGGTTGCCACAGGCGGGCAGATGCATGTACGGCAAATGGGTAATGAGCCACAGTGCTATCAGTCCGGTAAGAAAGGTTCTTGCAGGTAAATTAAAAATACGATTGCTAAGTTCAATCCACCTTACCATGTGTGATCGATGTAAATGCGGTGTTTCCCCTGCTCACGGCGGGTAATCAGACTGAAATGTCCGTTGGGGGTGTCGCTGTGGCGATACAGGTACCAGCGGCCGTTGATGTGTCCCACGGAATTGTTTTCATCGAGAAATTCCAATTTATCGATTTTGAAATCGAGGCGGCCCATGCTGTCTTTCAGGCCTTTGTATTTTTTCTGATAGCCCGCCAAAGTGGCTTTCCATCCTTTTTTCACGCCTTTTTGGGTAATGAACTGCATGCCCGTATCGCGGCTGTAGTGCGACATGAATGCCTCCAGGTTTCCGCTGTTCCAGGCCTGCTGCTGTTGAAAAAGCATTTTGGCCAACTCGTTGTAATCGGGTTGTGGTTTTTGCCCCCGGTTGCAGGCCACAACCATTACCGCGGTTAGGGTGATGAGGAAGATTTTTTTCATTGAGTCGTGGTTTTGTCGGACAGGCGGTAATTGATGCCCACCGAAATGATGTTGTAATAAGCGCCGCTGCGCCAGATTGGGTTGCCGGGTTGTCCGATGCCTTTTTTGCGAATATCTGCCGCGCTGTACTGGGCTTCAAGGCGAATGGTGGCTCTGCCCCATTTGGAATATTCGACGGCAAGGCAACCCAGCATACCGGTTTT
>CANHCW010000215.1 GCA_947459165.1 Flavobacteriales bacterium | reverse complement strand
CTGTGTATGTTGCGCAAACTGTCGTTGCTTACATGCGTGTAAATTTGAGTGGTTTTGGGATTGCGATGTCCCAAAATCTCTTGAATGTAGCGCAAATTGGTGCCTGCCTCCAGCAAATGTGTGGCATAACTGTGCCGCAACCAGTGAAGGGTGGCCGGTTTTTGAATGTTTGCCTTTGCCAGCGCCTGCTTTAGTACTTGCTGTAAACTGCGCGCATCATAAGGCGTTCCCGCTTTTTGCCCCTCGAACAAATAGTGGGTTGGCTTGTATGCACTGTAATACTCGCGCAGCAAGGCAATGATTTTATCACTTAGCGGTGCAACCCTGTCTTTATTGCCTTTGGCCTGTTTGATGATTAATAAATTGCGGCTACTGTCTACCGACTGCGTCGTGAGAGACAACAACTCGCCGCAACGCAAACCACAGGCATAAATAAGACTGAGCATGCTTTTGTGCTTTATGTTGCTGTGCGCCTGCAATATGGTCTTCACCTCCACCTTGCTGAGCACATTGGGCAAACGATGCTCGCGCCGCGGACGGTGAATTTCTTCAATTCTAATTTGGCGGTTTTCCGTAACCTTTAAAAACAACTTAATGGCATTGACCATTTGGTTTTGGTATGATACCGAGTGTCCATTTTTAAGTATGTACTCATTGTTAAACCGCAAAATATCGGGCAAACTCCACTGCGCCGGTTGCTTGTTTGCCATAAAACGCATAAAAACCGACAAGGCCTCGGTATAAGTTTTAATGGTGTTTGCACTGTAACGCCTGGACGATAAAAATTGCCTGAATGCCTGCAAATGTTCCGTCTCTGCGGCCTGGGGCAGGACTTGTTGTTCAGGCACGGGCTCAAAGGTTTTGCGCAGACCGCGGTAATCAACAAAACCTATTTCAGATAGTACCTGTATGGCCTGGGCAATACTCTCCTGCTGATCTGGGATGTACCAGCTTTGCAAGGTTTTGCTCCACTTGCAGCCGGCAAGAGTTTTTACTGCCTGATTGGCATGTGAATGCCGAGGAAAATGAATAGTAATAACTGTTTCACCATTTCTTTGCTGCCTGCCTAATGAAATGTTTAACCTATTTGCGTTTGACATTTGATAAATTAAAAAACAATATAATATCTACAATGATAACAATTAAAAATTACGAAACCAACAAAACAAATAATGTTACGCAGATGAATAACCCGAATAATGATTTACGATATATTGACTACATCATTTTCAGTGTATAGATCTTCTTCGTTCTTTAAAAATTCGAATGAACTGCTTTCTGCGACGATGTAACCCATTTGCTGTACAAGATTTTGTTCTTCTTGTTTCTTCATTAAAAAATCAGCAAAATCAAAAATATCTACGGCCTTTTCTTGGGGAAGTAGGTTGATGATGTGGACCGTTTTTTCAATAATGTTTTGCTTGGTCATGTCTGTATTCGGTTTATCAAATTTAGTAAATAAATCCAACAATTAAAACTTGCTGAGGTCTTGTCTTTTTTGCCCCGGACAGCAGCGGCAGCGCCGGCGAGGGAGGCGGCTGCGGTTGCCCGTGCGAGGAGGCGACCGGCAGGAAGCCCCCGCAGCCGGAGCAAACGCCCGCAAACCGATGCCGGCCTATAGCGAATGGCCGGATGAGGCACTGATACAGCTTCGCCCCTTCAGTCACATGCCGCAACATCCCGTTTATAGTACAATTACAATATTAGCGGATTGCGCAAGGTGAAAATATATTTGTGGAAAAAATTCAGCTAAATACCTTTATAGCTCTTGCCATTATGGTTTTGCGTAGGGCAAACGACCCAGTCCGCTGCCGGTAAAATATGCATCGAGACCCTGACTGATGAGCACCTGCGCGGGCTCGAGATTGACAAACCCATCGGGCAAAACCTCTACCCCGTTGCACTGCACCTGAGTGATGCTGCCGACGATAAGCGCCGTATCATTTAAGGTTATGGGAATGAGCTGCTGAAATTGCATGGCAATGCGCACCATGGCCTGCTCCACACCGGGCGCAGAAAAACCGGGCAGGTAATGCTCGCCAAAACCGACACGCTGAAACTCTGACTCATTTTCGGCATAGCGGGCCGAGGTTTGATGAGCCTGCTGCATGTATTGAGCCGATACGAAATTGAGGGTGTACTCACCCGTATCCAGAATATTTTGCAGGGTATGGCGCTGAACGCCTTCTGGCGCGGGACGGCTGACGAGCCCGAGCAACGCAGGATTGGCACCCAAATGAATGAGGGAATTGAAAATGGCGAGGTTGGTTTGACCGCTATCCGATTTGGTGCCCACAAGCACGGCCTGCCTGTAACCGGCCAGTGAATTGATGAAGGTGGTGCGGTAGCGCTGCTCTAACTGCTCTATTTGCTGTTGGTGAATGTGCATGCTTTTAGTTGTTTTTGTTGGTTTGCCCCTCTCCCTTGTTGCGCTTGGCGAAATGAATGCTCAACCCGGCCTGTAAGGAAAATATGGCTGTGCCGCCGGAACTGACAAGTCCTTTGGTTTGATTGATGGCGGCCTCGGCATTGGGCGAGTAGAGATATGGATTGTAACCCACCTGTAAATAGGGTTTTAGTCCAATTTTGTTATGCGATTTTAGTCGTTTACCTATTCTGATGCTGATATCTGCACCCACACCCCAAGACATGAATCTACTGCCGTCAACCAAAAATGGCTCACCATTTACATTTCTTAAAAGCAGGCTTGATAAAGCTGATATAGCCAACTCTGAGTATAACCCACGGGATTTTGCTTTGTTTTCATAATGCAATACATAACCGGGAGCCAGGAAATGAAGATTTAAAACATTGCTGAGGTTTGCGTTTTCAGCAGCACTTTCAAACCCTGAATACGAAAGACTGATTCCATGGCTTAAGTTTTTGGATGACTTAAAGAAATAAGAAAATGATGCATTGAAGCCGCTTGTAAAAAAGGGTTGTTTTTGGGAAAGAAATGGACGGCTGACATTGTAGGTTTGAATGACCTTGTCCCAATTGCCGGCAGACATGTATTGGTAGGCAATACCCACCCGACAGGATTGCGCAGCAGCGGTTTTGATCGCAAAAAAGAAGATTACGAATAGTAGTTTTCTCATCCCGTTAAGTCGTTGAGCAAATTGATGACTTCCCTGTACCCCGTTTCTATGGCGCCGTGCACGGTTTGGTGGTGTCCGTTTGTATTCATGGCCTCTCCGGCAAAATAGATTTTTTTGTTAACCGGTTGTGCGGCCACTTTTCGTGCTTCGCCCATGCCCACGGTGCTGAATGAATAAGCCCCTTTGATGAAGGGATGGGTGGTCCAGTTTTGCACGAATGATGCGATAAACGATGCCGTGGCCTTGCCGTTATACATGTCATCCAACTCTTGCAGCAGCGCTTTGGTGATGGCCGCATCACTTCCTAGTGAGGTTAAATATTCAGCTTGTTTGCCCATGACAAATGCAAGCAACACATTGTCGTTTTGTTTTTTGCCCACGCTGTCATCGGCATAAGCCGCGCAAATTGAGCCTCCGATGATATTCTCATCGTAGAATGTGCTGCTGAATTTTAAGAACACTTTCATGCCGGCATCCAT
>CANHCW010000214.1 GCA_947459165.1 Flavobacteriales bacterium | reverse complement strand
TGGGGTGTTAGAATTAGAAATAAATTGTTGGTTAGGTTGGATGAACCATAGTGCTTATCCGGTTGCACAGGTGAAACTATTGGAGGGCAGAATCGTTATTGAAAAAATCTGGCAACAGATAAAAAACTGTGTCAATAAAGTAAAGACCGCCATTTTTTGTGAGCACATTTTCATCGTGTAAATCCTCTAGAATGATTCCCAGATGATGGTTGATGTAATCATTGTTTTTAATTAGTTCAAATCCGTTTGCCAATAAAAATGACCTAACAGTATGCAAGTCGGTTATTTCCTGTGTTTGCACATAGGGTTGTCTAACAACTGCATACATTTTATCATTGTTCATTGAAAAACCCAGCAGTTCATATGCCAAATGAGGAAAGAAATAATTGTGCAGCAGCAACCCTCTTAGGTAATCAATCCATGATAAATAAAAAATTCCGTCATTAAATTTTAGCACGAAGCGGGGATCTTCATCTTCAAATACCCTTTGCTCAGCGCCCTCACCAATGTATTTGTTGATATCCAATGATTGGTACCAAAAATCATTGAGATCAGAAAAATCTGCGATTACTGTTTCTTCTTCTTTTTTACTGAACTCTTTTCTTTGAGTCGAAAGTACTGCTCCCTTTTCTCCTTCAAGTTGCCTGGCGACTGCTTGGATAGCTCTTCCGTGCCTAACTTCTCCATTTCCCGAAATGATAGCTTGTAATTCATTTTTTATTGACACTTACACAAATTTATGAAATGATCTACACAAACTGAAATATTGGGGTGAGTTGACCAAATTAAAAAACAACAGGGTGATTGAACTATTCAACACCACCGGGCTTTCCCCATAGCCGTGGGTGTAACCCACGGCTATGGGGGTTCGACCCCTTTCGGGGTCGGGAATGTTAGCCCAAAATGGCGGCAATGCCGGGCAGAGTTTTGCCTTCGAAATATTCGAGCAGGGCGCCACCGCCGGTGCTGACATAGCTAACCTTTTCTTCGAAACCGAATTTGTGAACGGCGGCGGCGCTGTCGCCGCCACCAATAAGACTGAAAGCTCCGTTTTGGGTGCTTTCGGCCACGGCTTCGGCTACTGTGCGGGTTCCGTTGCTGAATGCATCCATTTCGAACACGCCCATGGGTCCATTCCATAAAATGGTTTTGCTTTTGAGCAAAACATTTTTAAAATCGTGACAGGCGCCTGAACCAATATCAAGTCCCATCCAACCATCGGGGATGTTGCTGCTGCTGCAATTTTGGGTGTTGGCATCGGCGGCGAAATTGTCGGCAATCACCGAGTCGGAAGGGAGGTGAATGCTGACGCCTTTGGCTTTGGCCTTTTCCATAATTTCAATACAGGTTTGCAGGCGTTCATCTTCGCACAAGGATTTGCCAATTTGGCCGCCCTGCGCCTTAAAAAAGGTGTAGGCCATTCCCCCACCGATGATGATGTGATCGGCAATGTTGAGGAGGTTCTCTACGATCAATATTTTATCGGACACTTTGGCCCCACCGACTATGGCCGTGAACGGCCGCTGTGGAGCTTTCATAACCTTATTTGCATTTTCAACCTCTTTGGCCATAACATAACCAAACGCGCGTTTGCCTGAGAAGAAATCCGCAATGATGGCGGTACTGGCGTGTGCCCGATGAGCAGTGCCGAAGGCGTCATTGACATAAAAAGTACCCATTGAGGCAAGTTTTTGCGCAAAGTCGCGGTCACCCTTTTCTTCTTCTTTATAAAAACGCAGATTTTCCAGCAACAACACTTCTCCCTCGGCGAGGTTTGAAGCCATTTGAGCTGCATCCGCACCGATACAATCGGCGGCGAAATGAACGGTTTTGCCGAGCAATATGCCCAGGTGCGCCACAATATGACGAAGGCTGTATTTGTCTTCGGGACCGGTTTTGGGGCGACCCAGGTGGCTCATGAGGATGACGGAGCCGCCATCGGACAGAATTTTATTGAGTGTGGGCAGGGTTGCGGTGATGCGCGAATCGTCGGTGATTTGAAATTCGGCGTTCAACGGCACATTGAAATCGACACGGATGAGGACTTTTTCGCCCTTGAAATTAAACTGATCGATGGTTATCATAAATGGAGTGCAAAGTTAATGTGAAATGTTATTTAGGGGAAACGAAGGGTTGTTTAACCCCGTTGGGGTTGATATAAATTGGGTGTTGTTCGTTGGCGTGGGTTGCGCCATAGCCGTGGGTTGCGTATTGCCCCATAGCCGTGGGTTACACCATAGCCGTGGGTTGCGCCATAGCCGTGGGTTGCGCCATAGCCGTGGGTTGCACCCACGGCTATGGCGGTTCGACCCCTTTGGGGTCGGGAGGCATAAGCCGACTGGAAATTATTTTAGGTTACCGAAACTGACTTAATATCAAATTCAGGCGGAATATTGAAGGAGTATCGCAGAACAGCCGAAGAAACTTGGATCAGGCCAACTTTTTAAGCAGCACAGACAGACTTGTTTCGGCGTTTAAAATGTCGCGCAGTTCTGCAACCTTTACGCGGCGCTGTTCCATGGTGTCGCGGTGGCGGATGGTGACATCTTCGTTGGTGAGGCTTTCGTGGTCGACCGTGATGCAGAAAGGCGTGCCGATGGCGTCCATGCGGCGGTAGCGCTTTCCAATGCTGTCTTTGTCTTCGATGTAAAGTTTAAAATCGAAGCGCAGGTCGTTGTAAATTTTTTCAGCCATTTCGGGCAGACCGTCTTTTTTCACCAATGGCAAAATAGCCGTTTTTACAGGAGCCAGCGCGGGATGCAGTTTCAGGACTGTGCGCACCTCTCCCCCTTCCACCGCTTCTTCCTGATAGGCAGCGCACAAAGTGAGCAAGAACATGCGATCGAGCCCGATGCTGGTTTCGACCACATAGGGAATGTAGCTTTCGTTGGTTTCGGGGTCGAAATAGCGGAGTTTCTTGCCGCTGAATTCCTCGTGCTTGCTGAGGTCGAAATCGGTGCGGCTGTGAATGCCCTCCACCTCTTTGAAACCGAAGGGGAAATCGAATTCAATATCCACCGCGGCATTGGCGTAGTGGGCCAGCTTTATGTGGTCGTGGTAGCGGTAGCTGTTTTGTGCCGTTCCCAATGCCAAGTGCCATTTGAGGCGTTGTTCCTTCCAGTATGCGTACCATTCGAGTTCGGTTCCGGGCTTGCAGAAGAACTGCATTTCCATTTGTTCGAACTCTTTCATGCGCATGATGAATTGCCTGGCAACAATCTCATTCCGGAATGCCTTACCCGTTTGGGCAATACCGAAGGGAATTTTGGCCCTGCCGGTTTTCTGCACATTTAAAAAGTTTACAAAAATGCCCTGTGCCGTTTCAGGACGCAGATACAGACTGTCTTCACCGCTTTCCACGGCACTCATTTGGGTGCTGTACATGAGGTTGAACTGCCTCACATCTGTCCAGTTTTTGGAACCGCTAACGGGACACACAATTCCCAGTTCCTCAATCAGGTCTTTAATCATGGCCAGGTTGCCGGTTTCAAGGCCTTCTTTGAGAGTAGCATCAATGTGAACAATGGATTTTTGGTATTCGGCAACCCTGGGATTGGTGCTTCGGTACATGGCCTCATCAAAGCTTTCGCCGAAG
>CANHCW010000213.1 GCA_947459165.1 Flavobacteriales bacterium | reverse complement strand
TGCGGAAAAACTGGAAGGCAGTATTCGCGGAACCGGAGTGCACGCCTGCGGAATCATCATCGCATCAGAGGATATAGACAACCTGGTGCCCGTAGCCCGCAGCAAGGAATCGCCTTGGATGCAGGTGCAGTACGATGTAACCCAGATTGAAAAAACCGGGTTGCTGAAAATGGACTTTCTGGGCTTGAGCACCCTCACTATTATGAAAGCGGCGGTAAAACTCATTAAAGCCACGGCCGGCGTGGATATTGATTTGGATAACCTGCCGCTTGACGATAACAAAACCTTTGAACTCTTTCAGCGCGGCGATACCGGTGCCATTTTTCAGTTTGAAAGTCCCGGAATGCAGAAATACCTCAAGGATTTAAAGCCCACCAAGTTCGAGGATTTGATTGCCATGAACGCACTGTA
Source organism: Flavobacteriales bacterium (assembly GCA_947459165.1). Lineage (GTDB taxonomy): Bacteria > Bacteroidota > Bacteroidia > NS11-12g > UBA955 > RGEC01. The sequence goes on along the minus strand of CANHCW010000213.1, from coordinate 3,204 downwards.
CAGACCGGGTCCATTAAAGTACATTCCCGATTTTATCGACCGAAAGCACGGCCGCAAACCCGTAGAATTCGATTTGCCCGAAATGGAGGAATACCTGAAAGATACTTACGGAATTACCGTGTATCAGGAGCAGGTAATGCTGTTAAGTCAGAAACTGGCTTCGTTCTCAAAAGGCAAGGCAGACGAACTGCGCAAGGCCATGGGCAAAAAGAACAAAGCCATCATCGATCAGCTGAAGGGACTGTTTATGGAAGGCGCTTTAGCCAAGGGTTTTCCCAAAGATAAGCTGGAGAAAATTTATTCCGACTGGGAAGAATTTGCCGCTTATGCCTTCAATAAATCGCACTCAACCTGCTATGCCGATATTGCATACCGCACAGGTTATTTAAAAGCCCATTATCCGGCGCAGTTTATGGCTGCGGTTTTGCAAAGTAACATGGGTGATATTAAGAAAATTACCCAATACATGGAGGAGTGCACCCGCATTGGGGTGAAAGTACTGGGACCCGATATCAACGAAAGCCGCAGTGAATTTACTGTAACGGCAAGGGGTGAGATTCGCTTTGGCCTGAGTGCCTTAAAAGGCGTGGGTGAAGGCGCTGTGGTGGATCTGCTGGAAGAAAGGGATGCCAACGGGCCCTACAGCAGCATTTTCGATCTCACCGGCAGGGTTAATCCCCGTTCACTGAACCGCCGAACCCTGGAAGCGATGGTGAAAGCCGGCGCCTTTGATTTTGATGTTCGTTACCACCGGGCACAATATTATTTGGGCGAAGTGGATGGTAAAACGGGTATTGAATTGGCTTTGCGTTTCGGACAAGGTGTGCAGGCTGCCAAAATATCGGGGCAGGGGAGCTTGTTCGGAGAATCTTCGGACAGTGCCTTGCCTCAGGAACCCCGTTTGCCCGCCGTAGAAAAACTCACTTTGCTGGAAGAACTGAGAAATGAGGAAGAAGTGGTGGGCATTTATTTGTCAAAACACCCGCTTGATCCCGTTCAATTTGAATACAACATGGTGGTGAGTCATTCGCTGAATGAACTGAATGACTTGCAGAAACTCAACACCAACAATGCGTTTGTGGTGATGGGCATTGTAACCCAGTGCAGGGAAACCTTCACCCAGAAAGGCGATCCCTTCATTCGCTTTTCCTTAATGGATTATTCCGGCAGTTTTGAATTTGCGCTGTTCGGCAAAGACCACGCCCAGCACAAGAACATGGTAGGCAAAGATTATCTGCTCATGATCAAGGGCAAAATGGAATATTCCGAACGAAACCAGAAAACCTATGTGCGGTACGATGAAATTTCATTGGCCAACAACCTCAATGCGCAGGATATTGTGAAAGGCGTAACCGTAGAAATGGATGTGGAAGACATGATGACCGGCAAATGGGCCATGCTCGAGGCCGTTTTAGGGCAATTCCCGGGTAAATGTCCGCTTTGGGTGAATCTTACAGACAAGGAAGAAAATTTAGGAGTAAAACTCATCGCAAGGCAGGCATTTCAGTACAGTCCGGTTACCATGCAAATGCTTGAGGACATGGAAATGCGATATTTTGTGCGCCTGGATGACAAATACAGCAAATTGAAGGCTTAATTGCAGGCGCAATGTTCGTATCGGGGTTTACCATCGCCAGAAATGTTGTGAAAGCCGATTATCCCATCAGGGAGGCGATTTTCTCCATCATCGATTTGTGTGATGAAGTGGTGGTAGCCGTAGGCAACAGCGACGATGGAACCCTGGAATACATCAAAGGATTCAATCACCCCAAAATTCGGATTATAGAAACCGTTTGGGATGACAGTCTGCGCACCGGTGGCAGGGTGCTGGCGCTGGAAACCGATAAGGCCAAAGCGGTGGTGAATCCCAAGGCTGACTGGTTGTTTTACATACAGGCCGACGAGTGTTTGCATGAAAAAGATGTACCACGGGTTCGCCAAGCCATGCAAAAACACCTGAATAACGGTGATGTGGAAGGCCTGTTGTTTTCATACCGGCATTTTTATGGATCGTATGATTACCTGGGCGATTCCAGAAAGTGGTACCGAAACGAAATCAGGGTGATTCGCAATCGCCCAGACATTTTTAGCTATCGCGATGCACAGGGTTTTCGAAAGTTGCCCAACGATAAACTGAGGGTGGCTGATTGCGGTGCCGAAATTTATCACTATGGCTGGGTGAAACATCCGCAGGCGCAACAACAAAAGCAAAAGCAGTTCCACAGGTTGTGGCATGGTGATGACTACATGCAGAAGCATATTTCCGCCGCTGAATTCGACTACAGCAATATCGATTCGCTGTCTTTGTTCAGCGGCACACACCCTGCGGTGATGCAGGACAGAATTGCCCGCATGAACTGGCGTTTCGACTTCGACATCAGCCGCAAAAAAATGGGCTTCAAAAGCCGTTTACTGTATTGGATAGAGAAAAAAACCGGTTGGAGGGTGGGGGAGTATCGGAATTTTAGAGTTTTTAAGGATTGAGTTGTTTGTGATCTAACTCTGGATATTTGGGTTGCTTGCACAAAATATTTGTCAACGAACCCAGTAAAAACCACTCAACATGTTTTCCTTTTCTGGTGTCAATTGCAGCAAATACCGTGGCAATTGATTCTACAATATTAAAAATGATGAGAAACGAAATATAAACGAGATATTTCACGCTTATGGTTTCATCTGTGAATATGATTGAAATAGTCCACCAAAATCCCACACTATTTAAGAAGAAAACCGATAATTGAGATAATAGAGCTTGGGTGCAATGCCATCTTACAAAATAACCTGCTTTCCTGTTCGAAAGAAAAAAGATAAGTGTGGCAATTAGATTAACGATTGGTAAAGGCAATCCAGCAATTAGGGCTACCAATGACATCACATAGCTGTTTGACGCAATTTCAGCCTCATAATCACTGGGTTTGTAATTTGAAATCATAATCCTTTACAAATATTCCAAATCCAGTTTGATAGTACCAAAATAATGAATGGTACAAAGAAAATTTTTTTGTTCATGATAGCTTCCATTTTTTTATAAAATTTCAGCAAACTGGTTTTTTTTGCTAATAAATCATACACTATCCAAAAGGGAAGTGTTAACATAATTGAGAAAATGAGCAAACCAATCGGGTTGTACAATATAGCTTGAAAAACTTTACCATCTATAAGAAGCATAACCGCGCGAGTAGACCCGCATGAAGGGCAGGGTAT
>CANHCW010000212.1 GCA_947459165.1 Flavobacteriales bacterium | reverse complement strand
CGCACCTGGCATTATAAAATCAACAACCGCCATGCCGGATATCTGCTCATGCTCGCCATCGATAAGTATGCGGTAAAGAAAACCACCACCAAGCGCGGTACACCCATTCAGTTCTGGTATTATCCCGAGCATCCCGATCGCCTGGAGCCAAGCAGTCGCTACAGCGAAAGAATCATTGAATTTCTGGAAGACGAAACCGGCGTAAGCTACCCCTGGGGCAGCTACAGTCAGGTCATGATTCAGGATTTTTTGTACGGCGCCATGGAAAATACAGGCGCCACTACATTTGGCGACTTCTTTTGGGTTGACAGCAGGGCCTTTCTCGATCGCAACTACATCACTGTAAACGCCCACGAAGCCACCCATCAGTGGTTTGGAGATCTCATCACTGCCCGCAATGATGCCGATCACTGGCTGCAAGAAAGTTTTGCAACTTACTATCCCGGTCTGTTCGTGGGTAGTGTTTTCGGCGAAGATGAGCTACACTGGTATTTCAGGGGAAACATGAATGGAGCCATTTCGGCGGGCGAAAAAAACAGTCTGCCCGTGCGCAACAGCGAGTCGGGATCCGCCCGCCACTATCCCAAAGGCGCCAGCGTACTGCACATGCTGCAACATATCATGGGCCGCGACAATTTTCGCCGTGGCATCAAATTGTATCTCGACCGTTACGCCTTCAATGGCGTAACCACAGCCGATCTGGAAAAAGCCATGCTCGACGCAACCGGTATGAACATGGATTGGTTCTTCGATCAGTGGATATACAGAGGAGGAGAACCCCATTTTCAGGTCAGCAAACAAATGGTTGCAGGTGGTGTAGAACTCACCATTGAGCAAATACACAAAATGGAGCCCACCGTAGGGGCATTCACCGCACCTGTAGATTTTGCGGTTTATTACACCGATGGTTCTGTTGACCGCAAAACCATCACCATCAACAAACAATTTCAGAAGGTAATGCTTCCTGTTGCTTCGGGCAAGACAGTGGCTTTTGTTCTGTTTGACGAAGGCAGCTACATCCTCAAAAAAGTAACCTATAACAAATCAAACGAAGAACTCAAGGCTCAGCTGCAAAATGCCAAATTCATGCTCGATCGTTACGACGCCCTGATGGCCATGAGCAAATGGCCTCTTGCCGATAAAAAAGAGGCATTAAAAGCTGCATTTCAGCGTGAAACCCACAAAGCCATGCGGGCTGAAATTGCCAAACAGTTGCTGCAGGGCAGCGATGCCGATATAGAATTTGGTATGTTTGCCTTCAATGCCGCACAAACCGAGGTGCGCCGCGCAGTTGTTGACAATATGCCTCTTTCCGAAAAAACGGCTCCTGTATTTGAAAAAGCATTGTTAGATAGCAGTTACTTTGTTATTGAAGCGGCTCTGTTAAAGCTTTGGGAATTTGAGTCCTATAAACAAAAACGCAGTGAACTTTTGGATAAAATCAAAGGCATTGATGGTTACATTTTTAACCTTAAAATCCGCTACCTTGAACTGGGCTGCGATTTGGATCCCAACCTTAAAGAATCCAATGTTTCCCAACTGGCCGATTTATGTGGCGATAAATATGAGTTTCGCACCAGGGTCAATGCCATGCAGGCGCTTCAGCGATTGAATTTGTGCAACGAAAAGGTAGTGGCCAATCTGTATGCCTGTTTGCTCAACTTCAACAGCCGTCTTGCCGGCCCGGCCAAAGATGTTCTATCTTATTTCAAGCAGCAAACCCAGGGCAACCGCACTTTAAAGGCTGTACTGGAAGGTGGAAACTACAGTGCCGAAGAAAAAAAGCAAATAAAACAATCTTTGGCTATTTGACGCGCTGTTAGTTTGGCATACCCTTTGAACATACATGGGTATGAAACAGCGCACATTACTTTTACTCGTTACCTTGCTTATGGTCATTTCTGCCCGGGCACAAAGCGCGCGGTTTTCTCTAAGCCCCAACCCGGCTAATCAGCAGGTTCAAATTACTGTGCAATCGGGTCAAACTGAAACGCTGAACATTCAATTTTACAGTGTAATCGGCAATAAAGTAATGTCAATCACCTCGGTAGCAGAAGGCGGCAAGTTACAAATTAACACTTCAGCGCTGGCGGAAGGGGTGTATTTGGTGAGAATTGTTTCCGGTGGACATACTTTTGTTCAAAGGCTTAAAATTCAGCATCAGTAAGCGTTTGGTCGGTTTTTCTTAAAAGAAAATTGTCTGTTTTTTGCCTTAACTTTTTTTTGTTTGGAATAGAATGCATTATTTAGCGTTTTATTTCCCATAAAACAGGTCCTATGCGCTTCATTGAGCCCTTTAAAACTTTGACACCCAAAATCACACTCGTTTCCGCGCTGGTTCTGGCGCTGGTATTTTCCGGTTGTAAGAAGCCGTTTGCCGAAGCCTTGAAAATGTACAATCAGGGTTATTACGGTCAGGCAGCCGAAATGTTCGAAGCTGTATCCAAAAAAGCCAAAGACAAACAGCAAAAGCAGGAAGCTATTTTTTATGCAGCTGAATCTTACCGTCTGAACAACAGCTACGACAGGGCTTTAAGACTTTACGACAAGGTGTTGAAAACAGATCCCAAAAACACCCGGGCATTGCTCATGCGGGCCAACATGCTCAAAAAGCTTGAGAAATACCGCGATGCCAATGATGCATACGACAAGTATTTGCAGGAAGTTCCGGGCGATTCTACCGCCCTGGTTAAAAAGGCAGGTTGTGAGTTGGCATTGCGCTGGACTCCCGACAGTTCCCGTTTCATCGTTCAGAACTTTAAACCGGCCAATACCAAGGAATCCAACGACTGGGCTCCAATGATTGCCAGTAAAAAAGACGATGTGCTGTTTTTTGCATCAGACCGCGAAGGGGGAAAAAACAAGAAGGTGTATGCAGGTACCATGAACTTTTGGAGTGATATCTGGTACATTCAAAAGTCACCCAAAAAGAATAAAAAAGATACTTCTGAAGCCAAATGGGAACCTGCGGTTTTTGTGGACAAGGCAAGCACCAAGTTCAACGAAGGCGCTGTAACTTTTGATTCAAGGTACAATACCATGTACATGACCCAGTGCGGTGGTTTGGATGGCAGAACCGAAAAATGTGCCATATACCAAATGAATAAAGCCGGCAAAGATTGGGAAATTGGCGATCCGCTGGAGTTTTGTAAAGCTGATACCGGACACAGTTACGGTCACCCTGCTCTCAGCCCCGATGGTTCAAAAATGTATTTCTCCAGCAACCGCGATGGTGGTTTCGGCGGATTCGATATTTGGGTTGTTAGTTACAGCAAGCGCAGCAAATCGTGGGGTGCTCCGGTTAATCTCGGACCCATGATCAATACCAAAGGCAACGAATACTTTCCTTACCTGAACGAACAGGATGGAGAATTGTATTGGTCCAGTGACGGGTTGCCTACCCTTGGTGGTTTGGATATCTATAAGGCCAAGCCCACAGGTGAAGTTACTGTTTGGGAAGAAGTAGAAAACCTGAGAGAACCCCTGAATTCGGGAGGCGATGACTTCGGTATTACTTTCACCCACCAAAAGAAGAAGACCAAAGACGGAAAAGAACTTTCCGAGGGTTATTTTACAAGTAACCGCGGTGAGAAAAGAAACAACGATGATGTTTACCGCTTTACAATG
>CANHCW010000211.1 GCA_947459165.1 Flavobacteriales bacterium | reverse complement strand
GGCGCAGGTGTGTTGTATTGGTTTATGGGGCGGTGAGCTCTTGTAATCGTGTTTAATTACCTGTTTTCATCTATCAAGCGATACAGATCGGCGGGTATTTTCATGCTTTTTAATGCGGGAATATTGGCTCCGCCAGTATTGCCCACAGGGATCTCCCCAACAAAAGATTTAACTCCTCCAATAAGCAAACGGGGAATTTGCCCAATGATTTCTTTTCTGTTTTTCGTTTTCAAGCCAAAAATCAACATTTTCCAATGGGCTAGCGTGTGTTGATATGGATAGGGCTGCCCTAGAATGTGCGCCCTCTCAAGATGGTGCCAGCTTATTTGAAAGTCTTTTTTAACAAAGTAGTGGTCTGCCATTTTTAGCTCTTCCATGAAAAAGGATTTTAGTTTTTCAGGCATGAAAGTGTTTATTTTCATTGGTTTTTTCGGGCCAAAAGATGAGTTTTTTTCTTTCTTTACGACTTCAAAATTAAATTTTCTTTAATAATTCCATGATTAAATCTGAAAGTAAGTTCACATCACTCTCAATGGTACCTTTCATGTATCGGTCGTAAATACTTTTATTATCCGGCGGGTTTAGGTTTAGTTGATACCCTTTTTCCAAAGCCAGCAGTCGGATGAATTCCCGCTGTGCTCTGCCGTTTCCCTCTCGGAAAGGATGTAGGAAATTGATATTGTCCAGAATCTCGGCCAGTTTATTAGAAGTCATCTTAAAAAAGAGATTTGAGGCAATTTCGAGCATTTTTGCGATAGGCAAGGCGTTTTCTACAGTTCAGGCTGGATGCCTGAACAAAGGAAACAACGCAGCATCTCGAAAAAAGGCGACGAATAGTACTTGAAATAAAAAACTTTTTAAATTGGCCAAAGGGATTTTTGAGATGACTTCTAGCAATTTGTTTTGGTTGTGCCGAATTTAGCGCGTGGTATTCGGTGATTAATGAATCAATAAATCGGAATCCGGTGTGAAATCGTTCTCCATCAAAAAAGGGCTTCCCATCTTTGCTGATATTGACGGTTCTGACCTTGCCAGCCCACTCATACACATCCTGAAACAGGTGATGGTGGATGGTTAGAAGGGCTCGGGAATCATTAATTCTGATAGGTTTTTCGGTTAGTTCTTCTATTCTTTTTGAAACCTTTAAACTCTCATAAGCCAGCAATACTTTTTCATCTTCAAGGTTGGCCAAATTGCGCAATACACCATTTTTCAGCGTGTATTGGTTTATAGGGTCGAGATACCGGTAGTCACTCTCCGGAGATGGCATGCAGTGCAGTCAAAAAATCTGATTCTGATAACGATCCCATTTTCCAGTCAACATACAATTGCACCAGTTCTTTTGTCGGCTCAAATCCCTCAAACATATTGCTTCCAATGGCATTGGCGGTACTTTCCAGGGCAGCAAGGCTGGGAAATTGTACGCCCATGAGGGTAAGGTTTTCGCGGTCTATGTCAATTTCACGGTACATTTTCGGGGTTTATTATTTCGGCCTGATGAAATCAGCAACGATACGAAGTTACAAAACAGGAATCGCTTTATCAATATTAAGAACCCTTGAATTACTTGTAGGGTTTATGCTATTCGCCCTGCAATTTTACAATGGTTTACCACAGATAATGATTGAAAAAAGTTAATTAAATAAGCATTAAGTATAATTTATAATTCGCCAAAACTAATTTTATTTTGTAATTTTGGCGAGATATAGATTATTTTTATGCGAAACATTATTGGGAGGAAAGCCGAGCAGGCACTGCTGAAAGAAGCCGTTGATCACGACAAGTCTGAGTTGATAGCTGTTTACGGGCGAAGGCGGATTGGTAAAACCTACCTGATACGCGAATACTTTAAGAAAAATCTGGTTTTCGAAATAACGGGATTGTATGGCGGTTCACTGAACGATCAACTTGAGAACTTTAACAAAGAAATAAAAAGCAGAAGCCGGAAGAAGAAGCAAGAAGCTCCTAAAACTTGGTTTCATGCGTTCACCATGCTGGAATCTTATTTGAATACATTGAAATCGCGCGGTAAAAAAGTGGTGTTTATTGATGAATTCCCATGGATTGCTACCCCAAAGTCAAAGTTTCTCATGGCGTTTGAGAACTTCTGGAATTCCTATTGCACAAAAAGAGATGACTTAATTGTAGTAATATGCGGATCGGCAGCTTCGTATATGGTTCAAAAAATCATCAAAAACAAGGGTGGATTGCACAACAGAATTACCAGAAAAATACGGTTACTTCCTTTTAATTTGAGTGAGACCGAACAGTTTTTATTGAAGAAAGGAATTAAGTATACCCGATACGATGTGATTCAGGTTTACATGTCTTTGGGGGGTGTGCCGCATTATTTGGAAAAACTGAGTAAAGGCATGAGTGTATCTCAAAACATTGACAAGCTCTGTTTTAGTAAAGATGGAGTTTTAAATGATGAGTTTAATCAATTGTTCGCCTCTTTGTTCGATAACTCTGAAAGACACTTGAAACTTATAAAAACGCTGGCAAGGTCGAATAAAGGGTTGAGCAGAAATGAATTAATAAGCCAAAGTCAGTTGCCATCCGGGGGTGATTTTTCATTAAAACTGGATGAGTTGATAGAGTCGGGTTTTGTGACGGATTATCCTTATTTTCAAAATAAAAAACAACTTACCCTTTATCGCTTATCGGACGAATACTCTATGTTTTATTTGAAGTTTATTGACAAGAATAAAACAGGAGGAGAAGGAACATGGCAAAAACTTTTTACTATGCAGTCCTATGTGTCGTGGTGCGGTTTTGCGTTTGAAACGCTTTGCCTGAAACACATTCAGCAAATAAAGAAGGCGCTAAGAATAGATGCCATTTATACAACGAGTAGCAGCTGGTTTAATGAAAATGCCCAGATTGACATGTTGATTGACCGCAGTGACAATGTAATGCACCTGTGTGAAATGAAGTTTTACAATGCTGCTTTCACCATCGACAAATCGTATTACCTGAATTTAAAAAATAAGATTGCCGAGTTGAGGAGAGAGACGAAAACCAGAAAAAACATTTTTCTTACGCTAATAACCATAAATGGTATTAAGGAAAATAAATACAGCAACGAGCTTTTAGACAGTTGTTTAAACGCAGATAGCTTGTTCTTTGCTTGAATTTATATTTCGCCAAAACTAATTTAAAAAGAGAGTAATGGCGAATTATAGAGTTTTGAAATTCGGATGGCAAGATATGCGCTATCGCGCTTAAAATGAGGGGTCTAATGTGTTTGCTGAGTAACTGGAGTGTAAGGATTTCAATCTTAATGCCAAACAAATTTACCGGGTAGATAGCCAGTTTCACGAAATTGTCGAATTACTTTTTGCCGTTATGAAAATCCGCAAGCAAATCCACATCACTCCGAGGATTTTACTACCGTAATTACCTCTGAAACACAAACAATGAACGATTATACAATATGTGATTAGCTGCAAAACAATTGGCTTGGTTGAAGCTAGTTATGTTCGATATAGTAGCCACCCTAAAATTCAAGATCAATATGAATAGAAAATTGGGAGATTCGTTAACTATCTGACTTGCTTCTGTCTTCACAGCAGACCGCACAATATTTGCAGCTTTCCGAGCATATCCTGCAACATTCCAGATGCTCAG
>CANHCW010000210.1 GCA_947459165.1 Flavobacteriales bacterium | reverse complement strand
GGTGATTGAAGACGATGTGGAAATTGGCAGCAATTGCTCCATAGACAGAGCAACAATGGGCAGCACAATCATTCGCAAAGGCGTTAAACTGGACAACCTGATACAAGTGGCGCACAATGCAGAAATTGGGGCGAATACGGTCATTGCCGCACAAACCGGCGTTAGCGGAAGCACCAAAATTGGGGCGAATTGCCAGATTGGCGGACAGGTGGGCTTTGTGGGTCACATCAGCATTGCCGACAAAACGGGCATTGGCGCACAATCGGGTGTAACCAAAGCGATTGAAGAACCCGGAACCAACTGGATTGGGTCGCCGGCGAGTCCGTTAAAAGAACAGTTCAGAAGCTGGGCTGCATTTAAAAAGTTACCCGAATTGCTCAAAGAACTCAATGATTTGAAAAAAGACCTCCGAAACAGGGAGAAGGGATAATTATATATACAGGAAATGAATCAACTTACCCCCAAACAAACAACTTTAAAACAGCCACTGACGCTAAAAGGCGTGGGCTTGCATACCGGTGCCGATGTGAGCATCACCTTTAATCCTGCGCCCGAAAACCACGGCTACAAGTTTCGCAGAACCGATTTACAGGAGCAACCGATTATTGAAGCCGACTGCGATTTGGTTACAGATACCAGCCGCGGCACCACATTAGAAAAAAACGGCGTAAAAGTGAGCACAGTTGAACATGTGCTTGCGGCCTTGGTAGGCTTGGAAATTGACAATGCACTGATTGATGTTACCGGGCCTGAAATGCCCATTTTAGATGGAAGCAGCGCCCCGTTTGTTGAAGCGCTTTTGGCCAATGGCATAGTTGATCAGGAAGCGGAAAGGGAGTATTTTGAAATTCCCTACAACATTCATTTTACCGACGAACAAAACCAGGTTGAAATTATTGCCATGCCGGTTCAGCACGATTATCGCCTGACGGTGATGGTGGATTACAACTCGCCCGTGCTGGGCAGTCAGCATGCGGCCATTACCAGCATACAGGAATTCAGAGATAGCATTGCCCCGTGCAGAACCTTCTGTTTTTTACACGAACTGGAATACCTGCTGGAGCACAATCTCATTAAAGGCGGCGATTTGAACAATGCCATTGTGATTGTCGACAGGCCAGTTGAACAACAGGAACTCGACAGACTTGCAGGCGTATTCAACAAACCCAAGGTGGAAGTAAAGAAAGAAGGCATTTTAAATAACCTGGATCTGCGGTTTCAGAATGAACCTGCCCGCCACAAATTGCTCGATATGATTGGCGATCTGGCTCTGGCCGGAATGCCTTTGCGGGGACAAATAATGGCCGCGCGCCCGGGTCATGCCAGCAATGTGGCGTTTGCTAAAAAAATAAAGCAGGTAATCAAAAAGGAGCAACGCCGCAAACAGGAAGGGCCGCCACCTTATGACCCCAATGTGAAACCCATTTATTCCACTGCCGACATCATCAAGTTACTTCCACATAAGCATCCGTTTTTGCTGGTTGACAAAATTTTGAATAAAACCGACAAAAGCATTGTGGCTGTTAAGAACATCACTTATGATCAACCCTTCTTTGTGGGACATTTTCCCGGCGACCCCATTATGCCCGGTGTTTTACAACTCGAAGCTATGGCACAGGCCGGTGGCGTTTTAATTTTAAGTACGGTACCCGACCCTGAGAATTACGGAACATACTTTTTAAAGATTGACAACGCCAAATTCAAAGACAAAGTTGTACCCGGCGACACGCTGGTGATGAAAATGGAATTGCTGGAACCCATTCGCAGGGGCATCTGCGTGATGCGCGGAAGGGCCTGGGTTGGCGACAAACTTGTGAGTGAAGCCGAAATGATGGCACAGATTGTCAAGATAAACGGATAATTTTCCGGAACAGTGGCTTCCCTTTCGCTGGTCGTTTGGGTTTTCAGGTGCATTTTTCGATTCTGCCAAAATATCGGTTTATCAAAACGGCATTAAAATACCTCTTTCGATTAATAAATTGGAATACGGATATGCTATAAACACGATTGTCTGGGAAATAGACTCGGACGATTTGAAGGCAGGCTCTCCCATTTATGTAACAATTAACAATGTTTAAGTTAAGGGAAAGAAGAAAGATTTTTATTATCAGGTAACGCTTTTTAAAGCTACACAAATTTTTGCATCGAGTCGTAATTTGAAACATTTATTCATTGAATTCGGCTATTTTACGAAGTCTGGAAGATAAAAAAAGGGCTTTTCCGCTTATTTTTCATATTTTCGAACCCCCAAAGAGTATGATTCAACCTCTGGCTTATGTGCATCCGACGGCAAAAATTGCTGATAATGTAACCATCGATCCGTTTGTTACCATCCACTCCAATGTGGAAATTGGTGAAGGAACGCATGTGATGTCGGGCGCTATTATTTTCAAAGGTGCCAGAATTGGCAAGAATTGCAGGATTTTTCCCGGGGCTTCTATTGGAGCCATTCCGCAGGATTTAAAATTCGATGGAGAAGAAACCCTTACTATTATTGGTGATAACACAACCGTAAGAGAATATGTCACCATCAACAAAGGCACCAAAGCTCAGGGCTATACCAAGGTGGGCGAAAATGTATTGCTGATGGCCTATGTGCATTTGGCTCATGACTGTATTGTGGAGGACAACTGCATTCTGGCAAACAGTGTTCAGGTGGCAGGTCATGTTCACATTGGCGAATGGGCCATTTTGGGTGGAGCTGCATTGGTTCATCAATTCGTGAAAATAGGGCGGCACGCCATGATCAGCGGTGGCAGTCTGGTGAGAAAAGATGTTCCCCCCTATACCAAAGCTGCCCGCGAGCCGCTGAGCTATGAAGGGGTGAACAGCATCGGACTTCGCCGCAGGAATTTCACTACAGAAAAAATTGGTGAAATACAGGATATATACAGAAATCTATTTGTTAAGGGTTACAATACGGCCAAGGCCATCAAAATTATTGAAACAGAATTCGCCCCTACCACCGAACGCGATGAAATTCTTCAGTTCATCAAAGAATCAGATCGGGGTATCATGAAGGGCTACATTACCAAATAACTTGCCTTGTTCAAAATTGAATTAAAGGATTGCGGTAAGTCGTTCAACAGACAGTGGCTGTTCCGAAACTTATCATTAAACCTTGAAACAGGCGAACGCTGGGCTGTTACAGGTAAAAATGGAGCCGGGAAAAGTACCTTTATGTTGATGCTGGCTTCTCAACTGCTGCCTACTGAAGGAAGCATAGAGAGAAAAAACAACAACGGCAACATTCCTCTCGAACAAGCTTTTTCCACCTGTTCTCTCGCGTCACCGGCTATGGAACTGCCCGACGAGTTCAGTGCCACAGACCTTTTCCGGCTTCAGGAAAAGGTAAAACCATTCCGTATGGTCAACGCTGCAGATGAATTCGCCGAAATGGCGGGTTTCAATCAGTCAACCATGAATAAGGCACTGGGTTTTTATAGCAGCGGCATGAAACAACGGTTAAAACTGGCTCTTGCCGTTTTCAGCGACACCCCTTTGCTGTTGCTTGACGAACCCTTAACCAACCTGGATAAAACCGGTGAATATTTTTTTCAATCACTCATCGAAAAGCACACCTCAAACAGATTGGTGGTGGTGGCAGGAAACAGAGAGGAAGAATTCAGTTTCTG
>CANHCW010000209.1 GCA_947459165.1 Flavobacteriales bacterium | reverse complement strand
CGCGGCTTTCGCAATGGTTTCTATCAGTTGGGGTTTACCGCCCGTTACACCGCTTTCCTGATTGGGTTGCTGTAAACTGTGCGTTACATCCATCACCACGGGCACATTCAACTTTTGCATTTCAGGAATATTTCTGAAATCAACCACCAGATCGGTGTAGCCAAAAGAGTTGCCCCGGTCGGTGAGCATAACCTGTCCGTTGCCGGAATCGATGCATTTCTGTAGGGCATGTGCCATGGCTCCGGCGGCTGCAAACTGACCTTTTTTAATGTTGATATACTTACCTGTGCGGGCAGCCGCCACCAGCAAATCGGTCTGCCTGAACAAAAAGGCAGGAATTTGCAGAACATCAACGAAAGCAGCCGCCATCTCGGCCTCGACACTTTCGTGTATATCGGTTACTGTTGGAATACCGTAATGCTTGCCAATTTCTCCCAGAATTTCCAGGGCCTGCATATCGCCAATACCGGTAAAAGAATCAATTCGGCTTCGGTTGGCCTTGCGGTACGATCCTTTAAAAATCAGTGGTATTCGGTGTTTGTCGCAAATGTCAACCAAACGGCCGGCAATTTCAAAGGCAATGTCGCGGCCTTCAATGGCGCATGGTCCCGCCATCACAAAAAAGTTGCCGGAGTCGGTGTGTTTCAGTTGAGGAATGCCGGGTGTTTGCATGGTGCAAAGTTATTGATGAATTGTAATCTAATTGATTCTGCAGTATTTTAGTAAGCGAAAAACAAAAAAAGCCCCTTGCTTCTTTAAACGCTAAGTAATAACTTTGTAATTACTATTTAATGGAAATATCACTCATAAAAATAGGCAATTCAAAAGGAATTCGGCTACCCAAAGTCCTGATTGAGAAGTACAATTTAGCCGACAGCATTGAATTACTCTTAGAAAAAGACTTCATTATTCTCAAACCTGTTAAAAGTGCAAGGAAAGACTGGGAGAAATCATTCAAGCAAATGCACGAAAATGGCGATGATCAGCCTCTTCTACCCGATTTTTTTAACGATGAAGACCTTGGTGAATGGAAATGAAGCAATATGCCATTGTGCTGGTAAACCTCGACCCCACCATAGGGCGTGAAATGAAAAAAACCAGGCCCTGTGTTATCATTTCACCCGACGAAATGAACAATCATTTGCAAACCATTGTCATTGCACCCATGACAAGTCAGGATAAAAACTACCCTACCCGGGTAGCTGTTGAACACAACAAAACCAAAGGATGGGTGGTACTTGACCAAATTCGCACGATAGACAAAAAAAGAGTGATTACTGTATTTGGTCGATTAAGCAAAAAAGAAATTTTTAAGTTAAAAAGCATTATTCACGAAACTTATGTAGCCTGATTCCCCGGCCACTAATTCGTATAATAACTATACGAACCCTTGTTGCCGTTCTTGTCCATGCCGTCAATCTTAATGCGACCGCTTGCCGTTTCTATCGCACTGATTAATTCTTCCGCCTCGCTGTACGCCTTGCCGTTGAATGAGGTAATGATAAACCCTTCCGACAAACCCAAACGGTTAAAGTAAGTTCCCCGTTTTATGTTCAGCAAGCGAATACCTGAAGTAATGCCGTATTTCTGCAAATCGGTGGCATTCAACGGCTGAAAATCACAGCCAATAACCTTACTGTTCACAGCACCCTTCATCTGCAAGGCCCTGTTGTCTTCCTTGCTGATGAGTTTCAACTCCACTTCCATTTCTTTGCCGGCGCGCCAAATTGTAAACTTGGCAGTTTCCTTGGGCCTCAAATAAGCCATATACTCGTCGTATAAAGCCTTGCTGCTGACTGCCCTTCCGTTCACCGAAATAACAATGTCGCCCTTTTTCATTCCTGAACCCGCCGCCGGGCCGTCTTCCAGCAATTCGGTTACCTCCACCCCTTCAGCGTTAAAATTCAGTGTTTTACTTTTTGCAGCACTCACATCGGCCACTTCCATTCCCGGAAAAGCCCGCTGTACCTCACCAAAATCCACCAAATCCTTCACAATTTTGTGTACAATGTTGCTCGGAATGGCAAAACCATAACCTGCATAGCTGCCCGTATTGCTCTGTATTGCCGTGTTAATACCCACCAGTTCACCTGCCAGGTTTACCAAAGCACCTCCTGAATTACCCGGATTGATGGCGGCATCGGTTTGTATGAAACTTTCAATTGGAAACTGATTCTGCATCAAATTGATATTGCGGCCTTTTGCACTTACAATACCCGCCGTTACAGTGCTGGTAAGGTTAAAAGGATTGCCCACCGCCAACACCCAGTCTCCGACTTGTATGTTGTCGCTGTTAGCCATGACAATCGTGGGTAAATCTGTTGCTTCAATTTTTAACAATGCCAGGTCGCTGCCGGGGTCAGCGCCCACTACTTTCGCAACATATTCTTGCTTCCGTTGATTCAGCACCACCGTTATTTTATTGGCGTTGGCAATTACATGGTTGTTTGTAACAATGTAACCGTCTTTGCTTACAATCACTCCACTGCCCGTACTTGTTGCCTCGCCCCGGCTGCCAAAGGGATCAAAATCCCAAAACCAGCCAAACGGACTGCTCATTTGCACCGTGCTTTGTGTTTTAATGAACACCACTGCGGGCGTACTGATTGCCGACGCTTTCACAAATCCGTCGGGCAAAGCCGCCATGTTCACTGCTCTGGCATTGTTATTCAAAGCCGGCATAACAGAATGCTGCTCTGCATTCTGCCTGTTTACTTTGCCGAAAATCCATGCACCGGCCACCCCAAAAATGGCAGGTAAAATGGCAGAAAAAACCAATTTTTTCAATGTTTCGCGCTGCATAATTTCACTTTATCTAACAACTTTAATCAAAAATTGTGCCTTGCAACAATTCGCTGAAAGCTTGTCAGTTTGTTTGACTCATACATTACTTTTGTAATTATGCGTTACCTCATTACCGGCATTGCCATACTGCTCACCCTGCAGGCCTGCAACAAAAACTGCTCAGAAGTAAACAGCGACATTTCTGGCGGTATTGTAAAGACCTACGACTTTGGCAACTGTCTTATATATGCCCAATTAGACAGTCACCGGGTAATTAGCACCGATACGGGCTGGATTTCTTATAAAACGAAATATTTGGGGAACTGCAACCCCGCCGGTTTGGAAAACATTGATTTTTCGCAAAACATGCTGGTTGGTTACAAGGTAACAGAGTTTGGCTGTAACCTGGGTATGCACCGCAAACTGATTGTTGACGAAACCGCCAAAACCTACACCTATCAAGTGCGGGTTGAAGTATGCGGGGGTTGCAACAGCCGCCTTAGCAGTCCAAACTGGGTGTTGATGCCGCAATTGCCACCCGGCTATACCATGCGCTTTGAAACTGTGCGGGAATGAAACGCGTTTTTACAATTCTGCGCTTTCTTCTCCTTTCTGTGCTCCTGTTGCTGGCGGTGATGCTGGCCAAAACATTTATGAGCAGGAGCACACAAGTGCCTGCTGAAACTACCCTAAAAATACAACCCGATACAGCGGCTCTGCAACATCTGGCCCAGATGATCCGTTTTCGTACCGTAAGTTACGATGACAGTGCCAACGGCTTTGTAAAACTGGCGGAGCTAAAGCGGCTTTATGACTGGTTAAAAGTCACCTATCCGCAGGTTGCAAAGCACTGCCGCTTTCAATTCATTGGCCACAGTTTGCTG
>CANHCW010000208.1 GCA_947459165.1 Flavobacteriales bacterium | reverse complement strand
AGTGGTTTCGACCCCAATCAGGTGCTCGAAATTCGCAGTTTGATTAAGGAGCTGGGTCGCGACAAAACCATTTTGCTCAGCACCCACATTATGCAGGAGGTTGAGGCCTTGTGCGACCGGGTGATCATCATCAATCAGGGCAGCATTGTGGCAGACGACAGGCTTGCAGACCTGCAATCGCTTGCGGCAGATCATTTTTCTGTAAGGGTGCAGTTTGGTGTGGCAGTTCAGGAAAAAATGCTTTTGGAAATAGAAGGCTGCACTTCGGCTACAAACCTGCAGGGCAATACCTGGAAACTCATCGGCAATCAGGAGAACTTCAGGCAGGCTGTATCTCATTTTGCATTGAGCAACAACCTTGAGGTGCTGGAACTGGTGAGTGAAAAGAATTCATTGGAAGAAATTTTCAGAAACTTGACAACCCATGTGGACCATTTATAAAAAAGAAATACGAAGCTTTCTGAGTTCACTCATCGCCTACATTGTGATGATTGTGTTTCTGGCCACAACAGGGCTGTTCATGTGGGTGATTAAAGGCAATACAGTATTTGATTACGGCATTGCCGGCATGCAGGTGATGTTCGATCTGGCACCCTACATACTTGTATTTTTGGTTTCTGCTGTTACAATGCGCAGTTTTTCCGAGGAAAGAAGATTGGGTACCATAGAAACACTGACAACCAGGCCGGTTTCAGACTTGGCCATCATTTTGGGTAAATTTTTCGCTTGCCTCACGCTGGTGGTTTTCGCACTTCTTCCTACCTTAATATACTATTACAGCATTAAAAAACTGGCCATGGATGGAATTAGCGTCGATACCGGAGCCATGTGGGGTTCTTATTTGGGTTTGTTAATGCTGGGTGCGGCTTACACTTCCATCGGCATTTTTGCATCTTCCTTAACCGACAACCAAATTGTGGCCCTCATTACCGGCATGGTTCTTTCCTTGTTCTTTTACCTTGTTTTGGGAATGGTTGGTGACATCAAAGCTCTTGACAGCATTGGAAAAAGTGTGGAATGGTTCGGTTTAGAATATCATTACAACAGCATGAGCAGGGGCGTGATTGATACCCGCGATATCATTTACATGCTCAGTTTCAGCGGTGTTTTTATATGGCTTACGAAAACAGTTTTTGAAAGCAGAAAATGGTGATGAAGAAGGGTAAAAGAAGGTTGTTTAAAACGCAGAGTCTGCTGGAACTGGCAGTGGCTTTGGCAGCGGTTGTAGTACTGAATGCCCTCGCCTCTTTTTATTACAAACGCTTCGATCTGACTGCAGAAAAGCGCTACACCCTGAGTGAAACCAGCAGAAAACTGGCATCCGGCGTCAAGGAAAAAATGTATTTCAAGCTCTATCTCGATGGAGATATGAGCAGCAAGTTCAAACAGCTTCGCAACGAAATCAGGGATATGGCCTTCGAGTTTCGCGAAGCCAGTGGCAATAAAATTGAAATTGAAGTAATTGATCCGCTTGCGGGAAAAACCCAGCGGGAAGTGGGGCAGATTTTGAACGATTATGCGGAACGCGGTTTGGAACCCAAAAGAGATATTGATACAGATGAGGGCGATCAGACCAAAATCAAGTACCTCATTCCAGGTGCCGAATTCATTTACAAAGGCAAAACCGTTACAGCTAACTTTTTCGAATTTGATGTGTCGAATGATATTGCAACCAATATCAATAGGGCTATAGACAACATTGAATTCGAAATGGCCAATGCCCTGCGAAAGTGTGTAACCGATAAAAAGAAAACCATTGTATTTGCAGATGGAAACGGTGAAATGCTGGATGAAAGAGTTGCGTCGTTTGCAAAAGAACTCAGTTCGTATTACAATTTAGATCAATTAAATCTGAATGTTCCGGATCCTGCATCGTGGAAACCCTTTGAAAAGCAGATGCAGGAGAATCCAGACAGTGCCGATATCATCCTGACCAATGGTCTGCAAAAAAGATTGAATGTCGCCGATTTGCTCATCGTAAACAAGCCATTGAAAGATTACTCGGTGGCCCAGATGTTTTTGATTGACCAGTTTATGATGAAGGGCGGCAAGGTGATTTTCATGATTGATCCGGTATGGATTGAAATTGACAGTTTCAGTTATCATTCCGAGGTTATGGCCATGGACAGGGGACTGGAGAACATCAATACCATATTGTTCAATTACGGGGTTGGGGTAAACAACAATATGTTGTTGGACAGGTATTGCAACCGCATACCCGGCCCGGAGCAGGGCGGATCGCGCGTGCTCGTCGATTTTCCGTATTTCCCCCTGTTCAAAAGCAAAGGACTTGAGCATAAAATTGTGAAAAATCTGGGAGCTGTGAAATCGCAGTTTCCTGCCACACTAAAAATTAAACAAAGAGAGGGGATTACCTCTACGCCACTGCTTGTATCTTCAGCATATACCAAAATTGCCGCGGCGCCCGCTGTTGTGGATATTGGTTCCACCCTCTACAAAATGATGAGGCCAGAATTTGCCAAAACCATGAACTCGGGTCATCAGGTTAGCGGGGTGTTACTCGAAGGAAAATTTGTATCACCGTTCAGGTATCAGAAAAAATATACCGGCATGAAATTCATAGACAGTGCCGTTACCAAAATGATTGTGATTGCCGATGGTGATATGGCCCGCAACCATGCCGACAGAAAGCGGGTGTACGAAACCGGTTACGACCTTTACAACGGAATCACTTTCGCCAATAAAAAGTTTATGCTGAATTGCGTGGATTACCTCATTGACGACAACGGATTAATTGAAATACGGGGACGAGAAACCCAATTGAGGTTGCTGGATATGGTAAAGGCAAAAGACGACAAAACCTTCTGGCAATGGCTGAACATAGGGGTTCCGGTTGCAGGCGTTTTGATGTTTGGATTCATCAACTTCCTGATTCGGCGCAGTCGCTATAAATCAAAAATGAAATAACCATGTACGATTTTATTGAAGGGAATATCGAAAAAATCAGTCCTACGCATGTGGTGCTTGAAAACAACGGGTTGGGCTACATTATGGCCATCAGCATTGTGACCTATGAGAAAATCAAATCGCAAAAGCAGGCTCGTGTTTTTACCGATTTGGTTTTCAAAATTGAAAATCAGGGGCCGGTGGGAATGGTATTGTATGGTTTCGCTGAGCCCGAAGAAAGAGAAATGTTCCGTTTGTTAACCTCGGTAAGCGGTGTTGGTAACAATACGGGAATGCTGATGCTGAGCAGTTTGGATGCAGAGGGCCTGGCATCGGCCATTATGAATGGAAATGTGGGATTGCTGAAGAGCATTAAAGGTATAGGTGAAAAAACGGCCCAACGCATAGTGCTGGAACTAAGAGACAAGGTTGGCGGTAAAAAAATGAAAGGCGGGGCAACGATGTTAAGTCCGGGTGTGTCTGACAACATAACTGAGGCATTATCGGCGCTGACCACACTGGGTTACAACAAAGCCAACGCGGAAAAAGCATTGATAAAGGTTTCAGAAAACGGAAAACTTACACTCACTGTTGAAGAACTCATTCGAAATTCACTGAAAATACTTTAACTTGCACGATTCAAACAAAAATCTGACATTATAGAGGAACTTTTACCCGTTTACTATCCCTGTTTGAAAATGAATTCGAAGAACCGGCTGAGTTTCGGGAATGTTGCAGTACTGATATCGGTATGGACACTGTTCCT
>CANHCW010000207.1 GCA_947459165.1 Flavobacteriales bacterium | reverse complement strand
TTCCGCGATGGTTTGGGCATTGTGCCTGCAAGCGATACTCTGGTAAAGAAAAAGGGAGAAGATTCAAAGTTTTTCAACGATGCCGGCGCCCAACGCAGCGGTTCTGCCTTTGATCAACCATACCCTGAAAAGAAAATTACTGCGGATTTACGACAAGAAGATTTTGACAAGCAACTCACCACCGACGACCACGGCATGCACATTACCGGCCTGCTCACCGATCAGAACGGAACCCGCTATTTCAAAGTAAAAAACAGCTGGGGCAGTGGCAATCACTGCGAAGGTTACTTGTATGTAAGTGAGGCCTATTTCCGCCACAAAACCATTTCCATCATGCTTCACGAAAACGGCATTGAGAAAAAGCTGAAGGAAAAGCTGGAGATAGATTAAACAGCGTGTCATAATAAAACACAGGATACCGGCGTTTAGAAGGTATGAAACAAAACATTATCACCGCAGCAGCCGTGCTACTCATTGCTGCCCTACTTTTCAGCGCCTGTGGCAATTGTCGCAGTTCTTGCAATACCAAAAACAAAACGCGCACTGACATGGGTTGGATGTAAGTTCCCACAACATTATTATTGCCCCAAAATGCAACAAAAAGTGCTTTTCGTTTGCCTTGGGAACATTTGCCGATCTCCGCTGGCAAGGGCATTATTCCAAAAACACCTTGAAGATCGCAATTTAACTCACCGTTTCAGTTGCGACAGCGCAGGAACCAGCGGACTTCACCAAGGTGAAAATGCAGATCCCCGAACATTAAAAAATGCAGCGCAAAACGGTCTCCTGTTCAACCATTCTGCCCGGCAATTTCGCGTAACCGACTTTGAAGAGTTCGACCACATTGTTGTGATGGATGAAAGCAACGAAGTGAATGTGCTGAAACTGTGCAGAGCAGACCATCACGCCCAAAAAGTAAGCCGAATGCGCAACTGGGACGAGGAAAATCCCGGCGCCAATGTGCCCGATCCCTGGTATGGAGGTGAAGAAGGTTTTGAAGAAGTTTTTAGGATTTTGGAACGAAGCACACTCGCCTTGCTGAAGGATTTAAGCAAGGTTTGATCAAGCGCCCTTGCCGGAAGCCGATTTCATCGAGTACAACAAAAAAAGAAGAATGAGCAGAAGCAGCGAATGCAATGGCCAGTTAAATCCATTTTTCAGGTACAAAACCAGGTGAGCTGCCATCAAAACCGCTACTGCGAATGTATTGAGCTTAATCAAAAGCGCAGGACTTACGGCATCAAATTTTCTTTCCAGAAATAGGGTATAAATGGCATAAACCAATGTGGCCAAACCGAGCAACAGCATTGCAACACCCACAAAAGACCAAACTCCCTTTTCCAACAGCGAGATGCCTCCCATCAAGGAAATAAAACCACCCAAATTGAGGGCAAAATGTTTTAACCCGGCCATTTTCATACGGCGAAAATACACCTAAGCAAAGCAAAGTCAAAAGGCTTTGATGAATGACTGCCTTGCGTATCTTTGCATCCCTATTTACCATGATAATCGGAGTACCAAAGGAAATTAAAAACAACGAAAACCGTGTAGCCCTTACACCGGCAGGAGCTTCAGAGCTTGTAAAACACGGACACAAAGTTTATGTGCAGGCCGGAGCCGGCACCGGTAGCGGTTTCGACGACACCGAATATGTAGATGCAGGAGCCAACATGCTTGCCACCATTGAAGATGTTTACGGCATGGCCGAAATGATCATTAAGGTGAAAGAACCCATTGAACAAGAGTACAACCTCATCAGAGCCAATCAGCTTCTCTTTACCTATTTCCACTTCGCCAGCTACGAGCCCCTAACCCATGCCATGATTAAGAGCAATGCGGTTTGTTTGGCTTACGAAACCGTTGAGAAATCCGACCGCAGTTTGCCTTTGCTCATTCCCATGAGTGAAGTGGCCGGCAGAATGAGTGTACAGGAAGGAGCCAAGTTTTTGGAAAAACCCATGGGCGGACTGGGCGTACTGCTTGGTGGAGTTCCCGGCGTAAAACCCGCTGAAGTACTCGTTCTGGGTGGCGGTATTGTGGGAACACAAGCCGCTAAAATGGCCGCAGGTTTGGGAGCCCGTGTAACCATCATGGACATCAGTTTGCCCCGCCTTCGTCAGCTCGACGACATGATGCCCGCCAATGTTGAAACCCAGCTCAGCAGCGATTATAACATCCGTCAGGCCATCAAAACCGCCGATTTGGTCATTGGTGGCGTTCTCATTCCCGGAGCCAAAGCACCCAAGCTTATTACCCGCGAAATGCTGCCCACCATGAAAAAAGGAGCTGTAATTGTAGATGTTGCTATCGATCAGGGCGGATGCTTTGAAACAAGCAAACCCACCACACACGCCGATCCGGTTTATGTGGTTGACGATGTTGTTCACTACTGCGTGGCCAATATGCCCGGTGCAGTTCCTTATACCAGCACCCTGGCACTGACCAATGCTACTTTGCCCTATGCCATTCAATTGGCCAATCAGGGCTGGAAAGCAGCATGCAGCCAAAGCAGAGAGCTTTGCCTTGGACTGAATGTGGTTAACGGAAAAGTGGTGTACAAAGGCGTTGCCGAAGCATTCAACCTGGAATATAGCCCGGTTGAAACAGTGTTGGCATAATCGAGAAATTCAAATCAATAAAAAAGGCGGCCGTTGGCCGCCTTTTTTATTTAAAGTATCATTTAATTAATCTTCGTAGCTGCCGTCTTTGGGCTGCAGGTCGCGAATGATGATTCTAACAAAATCAATGACAAACCAAATCCCGAAACCACCAAATGTTAGCAACTGAACCACACCTTGCCAGGTATAACCCAGATAGAAGCGGTGAATACCCAGGGGGCCGAGTAAGAAGCACAAAAACAAAGCTGCCAACCAACTCTTCGACCCTTCCTGCTTTTGGCTTTTTGATGCAGTTGCCTTAGATACACTCTTCTCTGCCAGCACCTTGCTTTCAGCCGAAGCTGAAACCTTCATGTTTTCATCTTTTTGAACAGCAACAGCAGCTTGAACAGCATTACTTTTCTCAGTTGATACAACCACTGCCGGTGTTTCAACATTCTTAGCCATGCTAAACTCTGTGTTTGCAACAGCAGGTGTTTCAACATTTGCGGCCACCGCGGCATCTTCTTTTGCCACTTCGTTCTTTTTAGCTACTGTTATTTTCTGTTTTTTCACAGGTGCCACAGCCACATCGCTGCCGCCCTTGCGCAAACTAATGTTCCAACCACTGCTGTGATAGCGTTTTTCTACCTAGCAGGAAAACAAGGTGATGCTCGCAACAAGCATCAACGAAAATTGTGTAAATCCTCTTTTCATATTTTTTTGAATTTGATAAAACAAACTTACATGCCAGATGCACATTTTCTTGACTTATTCATAAAATCAATTATGTACCTTTTGTCCACATGCAGCTCCCACAACCCTAATTTTGCAACACCATGCAACTGGTCAACCACCGCATTTACGGGCAATCGGGTCCTCCCCTGTATATCCTGCACGGCATTTTCGGCATGCTCGACAACTGGCACTATGTGGCCGGTCACCTTTCTCAATATTTTCAGGTCATCACTTTCGACGCCCGCAACCACGGCAAAAGTTTTCACCACCCCGATGCCGGCTACCGCGAAATGGCTCTAGACCTGGCAAAACTCATGGATGCGCTGGGACATGAAAAAGCCCACATTGCCGGACACAGCATGGGC
>CANHCW010000206.1 GCA_947459165.1 Flavobacteriales bacterium | reverse complement strand
CTGAGTAAATTATTTTTCATTTGAATTCCAGTTGATTTGGCTTCGAATGAAATTATTTTTCTGTAATTTTCCAAGAATCAATTGTCATATTTGAAGTTAAACCTGTCAGCTTCGAATAGTATGATAGTTTTCTGACAATACTTATTTTCAAAAATGAATTTCTAGAGAGTCACATTTTTATTTTTTTCGGATTTTGTCGCATAAATAGAGGTAGGATTTTGCAGAATAAAGAAACGAAAGCAACCGCTTGTGGATTACATGCCATTCGAGGATACCTTTTTTCAGTTTGGATCACCTGCGCATACCCGGGAATCCCATGGGCATTTTTTTGTTTTGCATCGATTTCATCATTTGACGCATCTGGTTAAACTGCGTTAGCAGTCGGTTCAAATCCTGTATGGTTCTGCCACTGCCATTGACAATTCTTTGCTTTCTGGAGCCGCTTAAAATTTCCGGCTTTGCTCTTTCGGCAGGGGTCATTGACTGAATCATGGCCTCAATTCCCTTGAACGCATTGTCATCCACCTCCAAATCTTTGATTTTGCTGCCAACTCCGGGCAACATTCCCAGCAAGTCTTTGATGTTGCCCATCTTTTTAATTTGCTGAAGTTGAATTAAAAAATCATCAAAATCAAAATTGCTTTTGGCCAACTTTTTGGAAAGCCTGGCTGCCTCTTCTTCATCGAATGCGGCCTGGGCCCTTTCAACCAAAGAGACCACATCTCCCATGCCCAGTATCCGACTGGCCATTCTATCGGGGTAGAACACATCCAGGGCTTCCGGCTTTTCACCTGTACTGACAAATTTTACAGGTTTGTTCACTACCGAACGGATGGAAAGAGCCGCACCGCCACGGGTATCGCCATCGAGTTTTGTAAGCACCACGCCGGTAAAATCAAGCACATCGTTGAAAGCTTGTGCCGTATTCACCGCATCCTGTCCGGTCATTGAATCAACAACAAACAAAATTTCAGCGGGGTTCAACTTGCGTTTTAAAGCCGCAATTTCATCCATCATCTGCCTGTCGACAGAAGTGCGACCGGCCGTATCCACAATCACAACCTGATGATTGTTCAAACGGGCATGCTTAATTGCATTTTCAGCAATTTCAACCGGATTGTTATTGCTGTCTTCGCTAAAAACAGCCACTTCAGTAAGCCCACCCAGCACCTTCAATTGCTCTCTTGCAGCAGGACGATATACATCGCCCGCCACCAACAACGGATTTTTACCTTGTGATTTCAGCAATTTACCCAACTTGCCTGTAAAGGTGGTTTTACCAGAACCCTGCAAGCCTGCAATCAGGATAATGGATGGGTTTCCACTGAATTTCAGGTCACTTTTTATACCTCCCAGCAACTGAACCAACTCGTCGTGAACGATTTTGGTTAACAACTGCCCCGGAGATACCGCCGTAATTACATTCTGTCCTCTTGCCTGTTCCAGAACCCGATCGGTAAAATCTTTGGCCACTTTGAAATTCACATCCGCGGCAATCAAAGCACGGCGTATTTCCTTTACGGTTTCAGCAACATTTAAATCATTGATTCTACCCTGCCCTTTAAGGGTTTTAAACGCTTTTTCTAATCGATTCTGAAGGTTATCAAACATAATAAGAGTTGCAAATTTACCAACTGCAAGGCATTATTCGGGCATCAGCGCGACAGATATACAGTTCCCTGCACCCTATGTGGAACCCCATCGTATCCAACAGCACTCACTTCATAAATATACAAACCGGTCTGGCAGGCCTGCCCGTTGAAGTGCCCATTCCAGCCCTCCTCAGTATTGTTGGTTTCATATACCTTCTGCCCCCAGCGGTTAAAAATTTTGAATTCGTAACGCCATTTTGGGTTTTTAGAGTTGCGGTGAACAAATCCCAGATAGGGCTTAAACACTTCATTAATGCCATTGTCATCCGGACTAAAAGCACTGGGCAGAAGGACATACGATGCCGGTATGAATGCCACAGTATTGCTCACGGAATATTCTTCGGGCATGCTATCTTTGACCGCAATCACCCTGAAACGAACAGTATCCAAGCCAAAACCCTCCAAATCAATATCGGTTTTTTCAGTTTGTCCGGGATTGAACTTAAACCAATCCACAAACACCCCGTCTTTTTGTTTCACTTGCAATTTGTACTCCTTTACTCCTGAAACCCAATAGGCATATTTGTTCCAGTCGATCCTCAATTTTCCCGATTCAAGGAGCCCTTTAAGAAAAATGGAATTTGAAATTGAGCCGGGATTGCCGGGTTCATCGCAGTGATCTTTGAATACCACCCGATAGTAATAAGCCGATTTCTTTGCCTCTGCAACCCTGTCTATTACACTGAGATTGGTGGTTTTCAAAGCGTAGGCAAAACTTCCCGGATTGCCGGAATTTGATCTTTCAAGCTGAAACTTAGATCCGGGAGTAAAGCGATAATTTGAATTCCATCTGATGTAAGGAAAAGAGTCATTTACAACGGTAACAAGCTCTATGTTTGTTGCACCGTCGGGTTTTTTGTAAATGGGTGTTCCGCAGGAAACATTGCTTCTGGATCTGTATTTTCGGTTTTTGTGCACCGCCTGAATGTAATAACAGTACTCCTTGTCGCACAAAAAGCTGTCTACATAGGTGGTTTGGTTGTTGTCAACCAAACCAATCAGTTTAAATGTACCGTCCTGATCTTTTCTAAAAACCTCATAATGGCTGAGATTGGTAGACCAACCATCGTAAGAAAGCCAGGATAAATTCATGTGATACAATTCCTTGGCAGAATCCCGAAGAATCATGGTACAATGTGAAACCGCCATTCTTCCCATCTGAGAGCAGGTGTCTTCAATTTTAAAAGTAAAACAATAACGAAGCGTATCAACCAAATCGCCCTTATAGAAGTTTCGCATGGTATCGTCGCGACCGCTAACCGGGTAGTTGTAAAACAACCTGGTGCTGTCATAATACAAATGATACCGATAGTAATTACCAAGCCTCGATTTCTCCCACCTGAATTCAACAGACTTATCGTCGGGTACTGATACCCAGGCAATTTCCGGTTTTTTCGGACCGGCGGTATCCAAAACATACACACCGCGGAAAAAAGTGCGACTGCACCCGTTCGAATCAACCACCGTAAGGTTGGCTGTTTTGTCAAACGGAACCGTATACTTCCATTTTCCATTCTTTTGATTCGAGGTATCGTGAAAAGTTTCAGCTTCCCCAAAATCCCAGCGATAAAATTTAATAGAGTATTTCGATTTTCCGCTGTACACAAATCGCATGGTATCTCTTGCACAAATTGAATCTTGGCGGGGATAGTATGCAGGATTAGGCTTTTCCCAAACAATAATGGAGTCTTTGATGAATGTATCTCGACATCCATTCACATTCTGAGCTATAATTCTTGGAAAGAAAATACCGGGCTTACCATACAGGTAGTTGGGCGAAACCTGGTTTTGTATGTCAACGGTATCGTCACCATCAAAATCCCAGTAATTGCGAACCGAATAACGACTTTGATCCCTAAAACCAACCAGCAGGTCGCCTTCGCAACCCTCAGTTCGCCTTAAAAAACGGCTTGATTTAAACGAGAATCCGGCCTCGGCGTTTTTAAGTACCACCACACTGTCATCGGGGTAAGCGACTGCAAAACAATCCAAAGTATCACCAACAATAATCTTGGGCTTGAAGGTTTGCCTGTTGAGTGAAATATTGGTCACCTTGTAACTTCTTTT
>CANHCW010000205.1 GCA_947459165.1 Flavobacteriales bacterium | reverse complement strand
GGCTTTGTGCTGATGATGGCGCTGGATGTGGGGTTGGGGTGACCGCAGCTCCGTAGGGGCGGCAAGTTATCCAACCATTCAAACAGTGATCAGTCATCGTATCCAATGTTAAATTTCTTCATGACCCCAACATTTTCATCTCTGAATTTTTTCCTTTTGTGGTGTTCTTAATGATTCCTGATATACGCAATAATGGTATTCCGTTGCCTTTGGCTCGGTGAGAATACGCCAAACCCTACCTGCCGATAAAATTTCTGTTTTAAAACCTTTTTTCATTGATCCATTATGAGGAGCATGACTTGATAACCCTTGCCAAATCGGAAACAGCAATATCCTGTTTGATGCTCAAAAAATGTGTATGTGGTCTTAAACGCCGCTTATTGCATATACCTTCTGCTTGTTGGCGTTTTCAATGCTGCAGATGTACCTATACAATTCCTCTTCTATGGTTAATCCAATTTTCTGAATAACCCAATTTCAGGTATTGCTCCAAAGCCCTGTCAATGCTTAATTCAGGGTCTTGCATTTCGTCTAATCTTACCGCTGCTATTTGTGCCGGCGACATTGGGCTCAGTCTCCATATTTTTCATTGCTAAATAAATTCAAAAATTCAATGAATTTCTTTCTCAAGTCTGTAGGATAAGCCTAATGAGAATGCCCTTCGAAAAACATCCCCGCCTCCAATACTCCAAGGCAATATAGAATTATCTTCTTCCCATCTCCAATTAAAGTCAAAATATCGTGAAATTGAAAAGTCAAATTTAAAAATAAACATTATTCTTGAATTTTTCAAAGCAGGATTCCAGCCAATATAACTATTCATTCCTAGAGAAAGGTTCCGTCCGTTTCTTATAGAAAAAGATTCTCTTTCTTTATCGCGAACTGATTGATAAGTGTTGGTGGATGGGCTAAAAAAGAGCATACTGTTTTTTTCAACTCCGTTCTTATTTAAAATTTTAGAACCGTAAGCATTAATACCCAAAACAACCTTATTGGCTGTAGGCTTTGATAAAATCCAAGATTTTCCTGCGCCCACACAAAGTGTAGAAAATGAAAAATAGCGAATTAATTGACCATTGCCGTCGAATCGCTGAAGATTGTATGTAATTGAATTCCTCTCAATTCCGCTAAAAATCAATAATCCTTTTCTTGTGAACGATAATGTACCCCTATGAGCAGCGAGATTAGTTTGATAAACCTGCGAGTAGGTCCTTGGCTCAGGGTGGTTTTCCCCAAACCTTCTATTCGCGAAAATCCCGTATTCAGAATAATGATTTTTATATAATTCCACTGAAAAATCAAATTGACTTTTCAGTGGAACAGACATCAACAATAAAATTGAAATAAGAAAGAACTTATTTGTGTTTCTTGTCAACGAAATAGTAAAGTTCGAAATTAAATTCATCATCGCCTGTTTTGTTAGAATTGTAAATCATTACCTTGTCAGAGCCTATTAATCCAGGAGCCCAATTGGGATCATTGAAAGGAATTATCTTGTAATAGACATCATCATCGAACTTGCAGTTGCTTCCCCTACCTTTAATCGATGATATTGAAATTCCACCAATTGACCATGTTGCCAGTAAATCTGCTCCTTGTTCAACTTCAACTATTCCTGGCTTAATCAGACCGTTTTTTTCAAAAAAACCGAGGTAAATTATGGAACGAACTGGACAGTAATTTTCAGCAACAATAGGTTCATAGTCATCCTTTTTATTTACGGCAACCATAAATTCTGAAACACCCCTTTGTTGAACAGTGCCATTCTTTCTAGTTCTTTTTCTTAACACTTTTTCAAGTAATATTGGCTTAAGCATGACATCTTCTCTTGTTTCCACTTTTTTATTTGCATGCAATATAGTAGCCGAAAACCCCACTTTGTATTTTCCAAGAGCACTTTTGTAGTGCAGTTGCTGATCTTTGCAGGAACTGCTTTTTTCTTTATGATCATTGGTAAAACCAACTTTTCTCAAATAAACTGTTTTGCTGTTGGCTATGGAGCAGTCAAAGGGAGAATTCGCTTCATTCTCTCCACATTTTTCATTACAAAAGAAGTCAAGTGGTTCCCATGCCACATTTTTCCCCTCCAAATTATCGCAGTTGTTAGTTATTTTCAAACCGCCATCAACATACTCTGTTCCTAAACTTACAATGTAATAAGTGTGTAAATCCATCAAATCTTCATAAGCATCCTCATTAGGAATTGACACCTCCATTAATTTGTTTAATGAATTATCAAAGCTATAGCCAACAGTTGGATAAAAGCCCAAGTCCGGAACTACAAGTGTGTTCATTTTGTCATGATTATTTTGCAATTGATAATCCAGCTCGGGGATGTCTATGGTTATCCGGAAAAAATCAGAGCCCAAAGCACCTGAACTACTATATTGCCATCCAAAAAAAAAGTCGGTCAACCAAGTTGGTAGAGATAAAGATGGATTGTATGAATTGATTTTTGAAGCAATGGCATCATAAAAATCTGAAGTAGCGCTTGGCTCCATGAAATTGATTTGTGCATTTTTTAATTCCTCATTGAATTCATACAATGTTATATCTTCGGGTTGTTTATTCCTGATTTTATCCTTGAGAACCTTAAAAAATGCATTTCTATCCACTGTTTGCGACCGATTAGTAATTACAGCCATACCTATAGCTAGCCTTTGATATTGTTTTTCGGCATCCATGTAAGTATTAATCGTAGCTACAGATGACGGTGCAGCTGATAGCAAGCTTTGTTTGCCCTCAGGATTGCCGTTTGTGAAATTACTGTTTTTCTTCTGACAATTATTTGCACAAAATGCGGATAGGGTAATGATGAGTAAGCGAATGCGTCTTGATTTCATTTTAGTTAGATTATAATATTACAAATAAATCTAATAAAAATCAAAAAGGCAAAATAATAAATTATTTTCTACCAAATACATTAAAAATCTATTCGTTGATCATAAATCGAGCTGATTGTAAAATCCCTTACTGTTGTAGGCTCTCCCAAATTTCGAACCATTCAAAATTAGAATTTTAATCTTTCTCTGCCAACCTTTCATATTCAATTGGGGTTA
The DNA here is from genome assembly GCA_947459165.1 of Flavobacteriales bacterium. Classification (GTDB taxonomy): domain Bacteria; phylum Bacteroidota; class Bacteroidia; order NS11-12g; family UBA955; genus RGEC01. Next base: position 671 of record CANHCW010000205.1, on the reverse strand, counting down.
AAGTTCTATTTCTTCTTGCCCTTTTTATCAGTAAGAGTTTTCTTATTTTTCTCCCCTTGCAACGCATTTTTGGCATTTAAAGGAGAAACCACTTTTTTCCCGGTTCTGCCTTCTAATTCCAGCCTCGCCACTTTCGCTACATTGCCACCTTGTTTGGCTACTTTTTTGCTTTCTTCAAAATCTTTTGGGTTGGTGGCTGCGGATATGTCTTTGGTTGAAGCTTCTGCAAGCATATTGAGAATCAGCTCGGTATTGGTCATGTTGTCTCTTAGATTCTCCTTTTTTAATCCTTTGAAAACCTTGTAGTCTTTTGTAGTTTTATCACTCCAGGCTTTTGTAATGATATCAGTAAGTGTTGCAAATTGTTGCCCCTCTTTCAAGCCTCTCTTTTTCCATTCATCGGTGAGTTCTTTGCGTATTTCAATGCTTTTGAGCCGTTGGTTAATCCAATTTTCTGAATAACCCAATTTCAGGTATTGCTCCAAAGCCCTGTCTATGCTTAATTCAGGGTCTTGCATTTCGTCTAATCTTTCCGCTGCTATCTGTGCCAGCCATAGTTTAAAGGGCTCTGCTTTTGGCGAGGGAATAGACTGAATAAGGCGGAATAGCTGTTCCGTATCCGCAACATCGGTTTGGTAAAATTTGCCATCGGCAGACTGCATTTTCAGTTG
>CANHCW010000204.1 GCA_947459165.1 Flavobacteriales bacterium | reverse complement strand
TTGCTCGGCTGCGCCTCGCTGGGGCCTCGTGATCCCGGAGGGGGAGCAAAAAACAAAAGAAATTTTTTTGGGATGGTTTTTCGTCTGCGACGAAAGGTGTTGGGATTACGAGGCCCTTGCTCGGCTGCGCCTCGCTGGGGCCTCGTGATCCCGGAGGGGGGAGCAGCAAACAACAAAAGCAAATTCTCCCTGCGGTCGAATTTGTTTTTGTTGGGAAGCCGCACTCGCTTGCCCTCGTCTAGGCTCTGCCTAGACTAAGGCAGACTCGTTCGGCTTCCCAACAAAAAACCCCGCTGTCGCGGGGTCTTTTGTTGTTTGCGGTGAGGGCGGGATTCGAACCCGCGGTACGAGTTACCCCATACGTCAGTTTAGCAAACTGGTGGTTTCAGCCTCTCACCCACCTCACCAAACCGGGGTGCAAATATAATGCGGGATGAGTTCATTTTTCAAACCAAAAAGCAATCTTCTGCGAAACTTTTATCCGTTGATTCATTCTCTTAATTTTGCAGGTTCCTTTTTAGCTATGCAAATCAGTATCAAATTCCCGGATGGCGCAGTGAGAGAATACCCATCCGGAACAAGTTCCCTCGACATTGCCCGCAGTATCAGCGAAGGCCTGGCCAGAAATGTCCTGGCCGCCCGCGTGAATGGTCAGGTTTGGGATGCCACCCGCCCCATTCAGTCCGATGCAGATTTGCAATTGCTCACATGGAACGATACAGACGGTAAAAAAACCTATTGGCACAGCTCAGCGCACCTGCTTGCTGAAGCTTTGGAAAGCCTTTATCCCGGCATTAAACTGGGCATCGGTCCGCCCATAGAAAACGGTTTTTATTACGATATTGACTTTGGTGACTTCAAGTTCACTTCTGATGATTTCGCCAAAGTTGAGCAAAAAATGAACGAACTGGCCCGTCAGGAAAGTGCATTTAAGCGGTCAGATGTGAGTAAAGCCGATGCGATTGCCTATTTCACCGAAAAAAACGACCCCTATAAACTTGAGCTTCTCCAGGATTTAAACGACGGAGAAATTACCTTTTACGAACAGGGAAACTTCACCGATCTCTGCCGCGGTCCGCACATTCCGCATACGGGTTTCATTAAAGCCATCAAACTCATTTCTACTGCAGGCGCTTACTGGAGAGGCAGTGAAAAAAACAAACAGCTTACCCGTGTGTACGCCATCACCTTCCCCAAAAAGTCGGAATTGGATGAGTACCTGCTGATGCTAGAGGAAGCCAAAAAGCGTGACCACCGCAAGCTGGGTAAGGAATTGGAGATTTTTACTTTCGACGACGATGTGGGTCCCGGACTTCCATTGTGGTTGCCGAACGGTGCCCAAATGATTGAAATTCTGGAGTCATTTGCGAAAAAAACCGAAAAAGAGCAAGGATATCAGCGCGTCAAAACACCTCACATAGCCCGCGAAAGTATGTATTTGAAAAGCGGACATCTTCCATATTATAAGGATAGCATGTTTCCGGCCATGGAAATTGATGGGGATCGCTATTACCTGAAGGCGATGAACTGTCCGCATCACCACAAAATTTTTGGTGCATTGCCCCGTTCCTACAAAGATTTACCCATTCGTTTCGCCGAATACGGCACTTGTTATCGCTACGAACAAAGCGGAGAACTTTTTGGTTTGATGAGGGTTCGCAGTTTACAAATGAACGATGCCCACATCTACTGTACTGAAGAGCAGTTCGAACAGGAATTTCGCAAGGTGAATGAATTGTATTTGCGCTATTTTCAGGTTTTCGGTATTGAAAAATACCGCATGCGGTTTAGTACCCACGATCCCGCCAAGTTGGGGCAGAAATACATCAACAATCCTGAATTGTGGGCTAAAACTGAGAAAATGGTTAGAGATGTGCTGGTGAACAGCGACATTCCCTTTGTAGAGGTGGAGGATGAGGCGGCCTTTTACGGACCTAAAATTGATATTCAGGTGTGGAGTGCCATAGGCAGGGAGTTCACCTTGGCAACCAATCAGGTTGATTTTGCGCAGGCGGAACGCTTCGACTTGTCGTTTGTGAATGAGAAAAACGAACGCGAAAGGCCTATTATTATTCACCGTGCACCATTAAGTACACATGAAAGATTTATCGGATTTCTGCTGGAACACTATGCCGGCAATTTCCCGGTTTGGCTTGCCCCAAGGCAGGCAGTGGTGCTGCCCATTAGTGATAAATTCCAGGAATATGCCGACACTGTTGGTGAAATGCTGAAAAAGTCCGATATTCGCGCCTTCGTTGACGAAAGGTCGGAAAAAGCGGGAAGAAAAATCCGCGATGCCGAAGTCGCCAAAATACCCTATATGCTTGTTGTAGGCGAAAGAGAAGCTGCCTCAGGAGAAGTATCGGTAAGAAGGCACGGGCAGGGAGATCTGGGGTCAATGAAACTTTCCGATTTTATTGAGCTGATAGAAAAGGGAAATAAAATTTAACAAAAAAAGCGGATTGAAACCAAAACCGTCAAGGCCATACGACAGGGGGCCCAGAATCAAAGAAAATCCCCACCGAATCAACGAAAAGATTACGGCCGCTGAGGTGCGTCTTGTCGGTGATAATATCGAGCAGGGAATTTATCCGGTGGCCAAAGCCATTGAAATGGCTTACGAACTGGGTGTAGATCTGGTTGAAATTTCACCTTTGGCCGTTCCTCCTGTTTGTAAATTGGTAGATTACAAGAAGTTTCTTTACGAACAAAAGAAGAAACAGAAAGAAATCAAGGCCAATGCAGTGAAGCAGTTGGTGAAGGAAATCCGCTTCGGCCCCAATACCGACGACCACGATGTAGATTTCAAACTCAAACATGCCCGCAGCTTTTTGGGCGAAGGAAACAAGGTTCGAGCTTATGTATTCTTCCGCGGCAGGACAATTATATATAAGCAACGCGGTATTGATTTGCTGATGCGCTTCGCCAACACACTTATAGAAGAGGGTGTGGCAAAATTAGAAATGGAACCCAAGGAGGAAGGCAAAAAAGTGGCCATCCTGTTGGCCCCTAAAGGAAAAAAATAATAAAAAGAACAACGATATGCCTAAAATGAAAACCAATTCCAGTGCAAAAAAGAGGTTCAAGGTAACCGGCACCGGAAAAGTGAAACGCGCCAAGGCTTTCAAAAACCACATTCTGACAAAGAAAGCAACCAAGCGCAAGAGAGCTCTCGGCAATGACGCCATCGTAACCGATGCCGACATGAGCAATGTTAAATTCATGCTTCGCCTGGGCAAATAAAAAGCAAACTCTGGCCGTAGCTCCCAAAGTATGCGTTTCGGCGCATCGCTAAAGCCACTAAACTAAAATACTATGCCAAGATCAGTCAACAATGTAGCGAGTAGAGCTCGCAGAAAGAAAATCCTGAAGCATGCCAAAGGCTACTTCGGACGCAGAAAAAATGTTTGGACCGTAGCCAAAAACGCGGTTGAAAAAGGTTGGACTTATGCTTACCGCGACCGCAAGGTAAAGAAACGCGAATTCCGTTCACTTTGGATTATGCGTATCAACGCAGCTTGCAGGGAACACGGAATCAGCTACAGCCAGTTTATGGGCAAGTTGAACGCCAGCGATCTGGAAATCAACAGAAAGGTGCTTGCCGATTTGGCCATGAACCAGCCCGAAGCTTTCAAAGCCATCTTCGATAAGGTGGTGAAAGGCTAAGAGTCCTCAAACCCTTAAAATCATTGAAAGGCCATCGATTGATGGCCTTTTTTATTGCCTGCGTTTTGTTGAGTTTTTGT
>CANHCW010000203.1 GCA_947459165.1 Flavobacteriales bacterium | reverse complement strand
GAAACAACTTCTTTGATTTTGAACTGGTAGTGTTTCACATGAAAACGAAAATTTAGACGGTTGTTCATCACCTGGTTGTTCTTCCATTTTGTCGTAATGTAGGGATCTACCATCTACGCGAGGAGGTGTCCCGGTTTTCATTCTTCCACTTTCAAACCCAAGTGAAACCAATTGTTGGGTGATTCCTGTAGATGATTTTTCTCCCATTCGTCCACCACCGAAATTTTTAGATCCTATATGGATGAGCCCATTTAGAAATGTACCATTGGTTAAAACTACTGCGCGTCCATGTATTTTAGCGCCCATAGCGGTGATAACCCCTGCCACACTGTTATTCTCAACGATAAGTTCGGATACTGTGTCTTGAAAAAAATGAACATTTTTATTCTGTTCTAGGGCAAGTCTCCATTCTTCCGAAAAGCGCCATCTGTCGTTTTGGCTTCTTGGACTCCACATAGCCACCCCTTTGCTGCGGTTTAACATTCTAAACTGAATAGTGGTTTTATCGGTAATGATTCCGGTTAATCCACCCAAAGCATCAATTTCACGAATGATTTGACCTTTAGCAACACCACCCATTGCAGGGTTGCAGCTCATTTTAGCTATTGTTTCCATATTCATGGTTACCATCATTACACGGCTTCCCATGGTGGCGGCGGCGTGCGCAGCTTCGCAACCGGCATGTCCTGCTCCAACCACAATTACATCATAATCCCCTAAAATCATTGTTTTGTTTCATGTGAAACATTTGACATCGTTTCACGGTACAAATTTAAGCAATCGTCTTCGGCCCTGCGCATCTCGTTCTTTTCTTGTGTGGTTTTGTCTTTCTTTCCTAATAAATGAAGCACGCCATGAAACATAACACGAAGCAACTCCTCCTTTATTTGAGTCTTAAATGTCGAGGCGTTGTCAATAACCCGATCGATTGATATATAAATCTCACCATCCAAGCAATGTGGGGTTGTTCCAAGATCAAAAGTTATAATATCTGTGTAGGTGTTATGTTTTAAGTATTGCAGGTTGATTTCCAGTAGTTCCTCGTCACCGACAAACACATATCGAATGTTGCCATTTTTTTTGTTGTGTTTCGCGGTTAAGTCTTGAATGCATTGTTTGAAAATAGGTTTGTTTAAGCCCATTAAACCCTTTCTTTTTCCAAAAAACAAAACTTTTATCATTATCTAATCAAATACACTGTGCCACCAAAAAGCTCATTCTTTACAGGTCTGCGCAATACTACCTTATATATATAAAGGCCCATAGGTAAAACATCTCCATTATAGGTGCCATTCCAACCCTGTAAAGCATCACCCTCCCACAATTTGCCACCCCACCTATCGTATATACTCATTACTGCCTGACCGTCGGAAATGTTTGGATTAACAATTTTAAAACGGGGATTGTTTCCTTCAGGATTGAATCCACTGGGAATGAGGGTGGTGTCTTTTACAAAAAGACAAATTGTATTTGAGAAAGCAGAGTCATCGTTATTGCCCTTTACAGCCTTAACACGAAAACACAATCCAACAGAGGTGTCGGCTAAAAAAGAATTGTTGATGCCACCTTTAAATTCGATGCTCCATCGGATGTCGCTGTTTGATTTCTTCTCAAGGTTGTATATTAAAGAGCTAATCCATGGAGAATATTCATCCCAACTCATGTTGTTGCTATTTCTCCTCAACACAATGCTGCTATGTGTATCGCTTGTGTCGCAAGCTTCTCCGCATGGATTAAAAATAATGTTTTTGTAATGATATCGTTGTTTTGACACTAATAAACCGGAGTGTTTGATGTTGTATAGATTGTTTGTGTTTTGTAATTTGTTCCACATGAAACCATCATCAGAAAAATAGATTTCTGCTGTGTAACCCGATGCGGGGTTGTTCCATTTGCCTGTAATTTCAAGACTGTTATTGTTTGTTACAGACACATGGCCTATTTCGTTGAAGGTTGGTTTTGGGTGTCCAGGCAGTGCAACAGAAATAATATTGGAAGTAGATGTAATTCCTCCGGACCCCGGGGTTTTGAATGCTCTGACAAAGAACTTATAGTTTTTATCAAGTTGCGGTATATCAAAAGTATATGTTGTGCTTTTTACATCTTCCAAGTAAATCCAGTTGCCACTGGAGTTTACCTCATACCAAACTCCATATCGGTCTGCTGTCCAACCAACATATGGAGTCCAGGAAAATGTAAATTTTTTATCGCAGCGGTAATTTGAGTTGGTTGTCATGTTGTACGAAAGCACACAAGGACTGTGGTAGTTGCAGATGACACCACCATTTGTACAACTGTCAAATACTGCAATAGCAATTCTATTACCCGTGCTATTGCTATTAAAGGTTGAAGTAGAAAACCTGTAAAATACAGTAGAACTGTCTTTCAGTAAAACATTGTTCCCCGTTCCCGGATCGACCTTAAAAATGGAATATCCCATCACATCGGGCTCTGGAGCCGCAGACCAACCCGCTATAATTTGTTGAGATGACATTTCAACACTGACGCTGTCCATGTTGAGAAGAGCTGGAGGTGTGTTGTCAATTAAAACATAATTACTTGAAAATGTATCGGTTAAGTTACACCCGTAACGGGTTACAATGTAAATTTGCCATTGTTTTTTGTTTGGTAAAGTAACAGAAATGCTGGGACTGGAATTGCTTGTTGTTTTGCTCAAATAAATGAAAGGCAATGTAAGGTTATCTCTTCCATACAGAATGTGTTCTGTGAAACTTCCACAGGCGTCGGCTGGTGTTTTGAAATATACCGTTAAAACACCCGTTGTTGCATCAAGACAGGCCCGTTGTATGAAAGATGGAGAATTGACCGACAGCAGTGGTTGATGTTTTAACCCCAGAAGAAGGAGGACGATATAAAAGATGAGTTTCTTCAGTTTGCTTCGCCTGTTGCTCCCGCAAGTGCTATACTAAACGAATCCGGATTCAAATAATTGTATGCCAATTCAGCCAGTGTTTCACTATCGGTAGACCAAATAGTCTGTAATGCTTGTTGGTAGTAATTTTGAGGATAGCCTGTTTTGAGTAAAAACTGTATTTTTCCCGGTTCTGAAAACGGACCATCCAGTGATCCGCGAAGTTGCCCACCATAATAGCGTTTTGCTTTTTCCAATTCATCACCTTTGGGTGGATTCTTCCACAATCCGATTAAAATTTCTCTGATGCTGTCGCGGGTTATGTCCGCATTGTCGCTGTTCATTTCACCACTAATCATCCAGGTATGGCCATTGCCAGACAAACTGATATTACTTCCAATGCCATAAGTTAACCCCTTTTCTTCTCTTAGATCCTGCATCAAACGGCTGCCAAAAAACCCACCGAGAAAAAGATTTAACAGACTCAGCTTTGGAAATTCGAGGGGCGAAACCCTATTTAAGTGTTTTGCCATGCAAAGGCTGATTTGGTTGCTGTGTGGCAAATGTTTTTTTATAAGTTCGGTTTGGTTGAGGGGGGGGCTAAATGTTGCTTCAGCCGCCCTGGTATCTGAAGGGTTGAGCTGGGAAAAACAATTATCTAACAACGCAAGTGTTTTTTGGTCGTAATCTCCTGATATAAAAACAGTTGCGAATCTACCAGCTAAGTTTGTTTGTTTGTATGATAAAAGTTCGTTTTGTCCAATAGCAGCCAAGTCTTCAATGTCGGTAAAGTTGGTGTCGGCAGAATGAACACCATAAAGCGCTTCCAAACAAAGCCTTTGACTCCAATACCCCGGTGTTTGCATTTTTCTGAGTAGTGAAGCGTGTTCT
>CANHCW010000202.1 GCA_947459165.1 Flavobacteriales bacterium | reverse complement strand
GCAAGCGTGAATTATCTCGATGAACACTCAGCCATTCTTGACAGTTTAAGTCGTTGCCAAGCAGTGGTTGCCGAGGTTGACCTGACGGATAAAACAGCCATGTTCAATTTTTATGATTATGCCCGTTTGCCCGATTCTGTAAATCTCAAAGACGGATTGACGAGCAGGGAATGGGCGGTTTTAGACAGTATGCTGGGTCAGCTCGAGCAACCCATGTCTGCCGATGCATTCAATGGGTACAAACCCGCCATGGCCGAAAATTTATTGATTCAGAAAATGTTTGGCGATGTGTACAAAGACATTTTGTACGACCGCTTTGTGCCCATTGATATGGGTGTTGTGAGGGTGGGTTACCGCGATGGTTACAGAATGGAATTTCTTGAATCGGCTTATGAGCAACTGGATGTGATGTTTAACCGCATTTCAACCGAGTCTCAACTCCGATCACTGAAAATGTTGCTCAATGGCGACCGCGACAGTGCCACTCGTGAATACATGAAGCTGAGTTTGCAAATGCCCCGGCTGTATGAAGAGCAAAAGCTGGATTCACTGACCCGTATCATCGATTTGTCGCTGACTGTTGATTCTGCCGGACGGGAGGATTTACAGCATTTGCTTATCGACAGAAACAACAAATGGCTGCAAAAGCTGGATTTTTGGTTGCCCAATGGCGGCTATTTTGTTGCAGTGGGGGCAGGGCATTTGGTAAAGGATTATGGACTGCTTGCCCAACTGAGAAAGCGAGGCTACAAAACAGAGCCTGTTTTTTACCGCTGATTGAGGGTTTCAGCGCGCCTGATTTTTTGGGTTTCGGTGTAAATAAACTCTTTTTTTATTATGATTTCTTTGGGTTTCAGATACGCCGGGCTGAAGGGAATTTGATCCAGGTTGGGGACGGACGCAGACTCCAAAAGGATAAGAACCAATTTTTGTCCCAAAACACTGTCGGGCAGACCGGCGCAGAAGAACTCGTGGGGCTGCAGTCCGGTGCAGGAGGCAATGATGGCTTCCACCTCGGCCGGATTGATTTTCACCCCTCCGCTGTTAATCAGGTTGTCGGCGCGACCCAAAACAGTAAACCTGCTATCGGGCAGAAGTTGAACCAGATCGTTGGTTTGAAGCCATTGGTTTTCGGTTAGTTCATTGTTTATGGCAAGGCAGCCGCGATTGTCAGTGCGGGCCTGTGTAGGCAATAAAAACTCAAAATGCTGCTCCATGCCCAGTTTGCGCATGGCAATGTGCGAGTAGGTTTCTGTCATGCCGTAGGTGTGATAAAATTGGGTGTAGCCTAGTGCCGCCAGTGTATTTTCAAGATCGGGAGAAAGCTCGCCGCCGCCAATTAACACTATGCGGAAACGGCGAAGGTTGGTGAGTCCGGTTTCGCTTTGCAGGGCCAATGCCGCCTGCATGGGAGTGAGTGAAGTGATGCTGGCGTTAGGAATTTCGCTGTTCAGTGGATTGGCTGAGGCTTGCAGGAAATGGATGGGAATGTTCCAAATTTGACTGCGAAAAACCTGCATGAGTCCGCCCACCCGGTTGAGGGGGAGGCAGCACAAAATGGAATCATTGGGTTGAATGTGCAGAAAATCGCCTGTGAGTTGGCAACTGAGTTGAATGAGGTGGCGTTTAAGTGGGATATTTTGAGGCAAACCTGAGGTGCCGCTGGTTTGCAGATCAAATGCAGTATCGCCTTTGTGCCAGCGGCGAATGATATCTTGCGGTTGAACCACAGCTGTTAACCCAAATAGGATTTCAGTTCTTTAATGAGCAGGTCAATCTCTTCGCGGTTGTTGTAATAATGGGTGCTTACCCGAACGCAATCCACTGCATTTTCTCCTACATATCGAAGCACAATTTTTTTGGCACCCATTTGGGTACAAAACTCCTGTGAGGCCTTGGGGTTGCTGTTTGTTATTCTGAACCCTATTTGTGCGCCCCGCGACCTTGCCTCGGTGGATGTAAGAACCTGAATTTTAGAACCCATATCGAGCAGGTTGTTCTGCAGGTACTCGGCATGGGCGCGGGCGCGTCTTTCAATTCTTTCGGGCCCGATTTTATTATACAGTTTGATGGCCGCCAGAGCACCATCGAAAAGGGGACCGCAAAAAGTGCCGTAATAGAAGCGATGGGCGTTGTCGACCAGCGTGCCTCCCTGCGGTGGGTTGGTTGACATGTTGAACTCGTTTGAAGAGTAAGCCGCCACATGCTGACAGCGAGTTTCGGCCAGCACATCTTTGCTGATGTAGAAGAAACCAGTACCCAAGGGAGCCAAAGTCCATTTGTGCAGGCAGCCGCTGTAATAATCGCAGCCAATGTCTTTAACGCTGAACTGAATCATGCCCGGGGGATGGGCTCCGTCGATGGCAGTTTTGATACCTCGGGTTTTGGCCATGGCGCAGATTTCTTTAACCGGCAGAATTTGTCCGATGGTGCAGGGAATGTGGGGCACAGCAATTACGCGGGTTTTTTTGGTGATGGTTTTTTCCAGGTTGAAGAGGGTTTCTTCGGCATTTTTACCCAGTTGAAAGGTTTTGATGACAATGCCGTCGGTTTTGGCTCTGTGTAGCCAGGCGATACAGCCACCGGCGTGCTCATGGGTGGTCATGATGACTTCGTCGCCGCGTTTTAGGCCTATGCCCCAGCAAGCGAGATTGATGCCTTCGCTTACATTTTTGGTCACGGCCACTTCACCGCTTTCGCAACCGATCATGGCGGCGATGGCGTTTTGCAAATCGTCTTTGTGCATGGGGTAAGCCCCTTTGGTTGCCACATAGTCGAAGCTTTCTTTCATGGCCGCTAGCACTGGATACGGGGTAATGCCCATGGTGCCGTTGTTGAGGTAGGTTTTGCCCGCCTCCAGGGGAAAGAGGGAGGCGCGGAGGGCAGACCAGTACTGTTCATCGTCGGTGTCGGCTGGGATTTCGGCCATTACTGATGCGTCGGCTTTTTTAGAAGCAGCGCCAATGGCCAGCAAAGATGCGGCGGTGAGGAAGGTTTTGCGTTTCACGGTTTTACAAACATAATGAAAATGAGCAGTTACCAAAACACGATTGTAGTGCGGTTGGAAATAGGTTACATGATTGCTACTTTTCAAATGTATTTTTGCTCCGTAATTTTCAATTGCAATGAAAGTCATCGGCATAATGAGTGGAACGAGTATGGATGGGGCTGATTTGGCCCTGTGCGATGTGCAATGGTCGGGTGGCAAATGGACTGCCTCCATTATAGCGGCTGAAACCATTCCCTACGAAGAAAAATGGAGGGTGCGACTTTCGCAGTTGCGCTATCAGAATTCGGAAGTGCTAGCCAAAACAGATGTGTTCTATGGAAGATACCTGGGTGAGCTGGTTTTAAAATTTTTACGAAAGCATAACCTGTCAGCTGATCTGGTGGCTTCGCACGGGCATACCATTTTTCACGATCCGATGGCACTGCTAACCACACAGATTGGTGATGGAGCCACGCTGAGTGCCACTTGTGGGTTGCCCGTGGTGAGCAATTTCAGACGGGCAGATGTGGCTTTGGGTGGTCAGGGTGCGCCCCTGGCCGGGTTGGGCGATGAAATTTTGTTCCCGGAATACGATGTTTGCCTCAACCTTGGTGGTTTTAGCAATGTGAGTGCGGAAATCGATGGTCGCAGAATTGCATTTGATGTTTCTCCCTGCAACATTGTGCTGAACCGCATTGCACGGGAAATTGGACAGCAATACGACGAAGACGGCAGATTGGCGGAAAGCGGACAAATTCTGTTTCCTCTGCTGAACCGTCTGAACGACATTCCATACTACCAT
>CANHCW010000201.1 GCA_947459165.1 Flavobacteriales bacterium | reverse complement strand
GGGTTTGGACACCGACCCCTACCGCAATTTTGTGTACACCAGTTTTCAGGAGTTGGCAACACACATTTCGCATAAAAGGGTGGGTGAACTGGCCCGCGAAAAAGGCAATCATCCGCTGGAAAGGATGTGCAGAACCATTGCGGGCGATGAAATGCGTCATCACCTGGCTTATCGCGAGTTTATTAAGAAAATACTGGAAGTAGATGCTTCGGAAGTGCTAAGAGTATTCGCCGATATGATGAAACGCAAAATTGCCATGCCGGCGAATTTGCTCAGGCAATCCGGTCAGGCTGTGGGCGAATCGTTTGCTGCTTTTGCCGATGCGGCGCAGCGCCTGGGGGTTTATACCGCCGATGACTACATCAGCATTTTAAAAACCCTGCTTTCACATTGGGAAGTAGATGGATTGAGAGGCCTGAACGAAATCGGTGAAAAATCGCGCGATTATCTGATGGCGCTGCCCTCACGCCTGGAAAAACTCTCCTCAAGAATGAAGGTTCCCACAGAGGTAACAAGGTTTAAGTGGGTTGACCCAATATGAGAACATTCGCACTTTTGATAACAAAGTAATTAAACCCGGCCGGTGGCCGGCTATTTTGAAAATAAAACCAGCTTATTGAGCTACACGCTGAGTTAGAAAGGTGGCGAAGCCGTTGGCTACTATGCGCCCCATAGCAGCGCTGCCCGCCTTGGTGTAATGAAAGAAATCGTAGTAGTTGGCTGCGCAGGCCGGGAGTTGTTTTGCCGCGTCGATGCAGAGGTAACCCCCGTTTTGACAGAAAGTGCGAAGCGTCTGATTCAACATTTCCAATCGCTGAAGGTGGTGCAATCCGCTTTGTTCACGGTACAAAAAGTTACCCAAATAGCGGCCACTGACTGAATCGGTTGCATTGGCAAACAAACAGGGCTGGGTAATGAAAACGGGTTTGGCTCCCGCCATTTTGGCAAGCTGGGCCAGGGCCTGCAACCTGAATTTGTATCCATCAATAACCTGCCGACTTGCAGCAGCGGATTGCCAGTTTAGGGTGTCGGCAACAGGCCACTTTTTCAAATCCACTTCCTGATGCCCTAAACCCCGTTTGGCCGCCTCCCTTGACAATTTGATCTGCAAATACAGGTTAAACAACTCGAATTTTTGCAGAAAACGCATGTTTTTTACCAGGTTATTTTGCTCCATGTAGTTGAAATCGCCGGCGGCCAGATCATTGCAACCCACCAAAAAAATGATGTAATCAGGCTTGAGTTTAGAAATGTGATCGCGCAACAGCGCTATGTGACCACGGGTGCTATGACCGTCTAATCCAGAGTTATTAACCCAGAATTTTTCTTCTGTTATTTTACCCTTCAGTTCTTTTGAGAAAACGGCAGGCCAGTCGTCGCCGTCGTTCATGTAAAAACACTCGGTGGTACTGCCACCCACACAAAAAATGCGCTTGGTGAGAGGTGAAGAAGGCAACTCCGGACCCCGAAACCCAATACTGTTTTTGCTGTGCTTTATTTCTTTATCGAGGCCGCGGATGTTTACATTGCTGAATGAATAAACCTGCTTGGCGGGAAGCACAATTTCATTGCCCTTGACCCTGCGGCTGAATGGATTGTAAAAATGAAGAATGATTTCAACCAGCACCAGGGCAAAAAACAAGCCCACACCCAATGCCAGCAAATTTTTGAAAACCCGTTTCAGCATTACATGAGATTGTACGATTGCCCTTTACGGGGAATGCTTACCTCAGCAAAACGAATATCAGCGGCCAGTTTTTCCATTTGCAGGGGATCGCCATGAACCAAAAAAATCTGCTTGGTGTTTTCACCGGCTGAGCCTTTTAGGTAGCGAAGCAGTCCTTCGTGGTCGGGGTGGGCGCTGAATGCATCGGTTCGGCGGATGTCGGCACGAACCGGGCGAGGCTTGCGGTTGATTTCAATAAAATCTTGTCCCAGCAACAACCGATGTCCAAGGGTTCCTTCGGCACAAAACCCTGCGATAAGCACAGTGTTACGGGCATCACCTATGTTATTTCTCACATGCATCTGTATCCGTCCGCCTTCAACCATACCTGCGGCTGAAATGATGACACAAGGTTCGGGCAATACACTCAAAATCTCACTTTCCCTATCGTCTTCAATCACGGTAAGCAAGGGAAAGTCAAACAAGCTGCCATGCTGTTTTTGAAAGGCGGCAGCTTCTTCATTTAAAAAATCAACATTGTGCTGATAAACGGCGGTGCTGCGAATAGCAAGCGGACTGTCGGTAAATATGCGGAATGCCGGCAAACGGCCACTGCGGTAAAGCTGATTGAGTGTAAAAATAATGGCCTGGGTTCGACCCACACTGAAAGCAGGAATGACCAGTTTTCCGCCTTTTTGCGAACAGGTTTCTTCAATGTGTCTCAGCAATTCCTCTTCAGCCCTACCCGGAGCCTGAATGTGGTTTCGTCCTCCGTAGGTACTTTCAGAAATGATATATTGCGGAGAATGCATGGGCAGAGGATCAGGAACAAGTTTGCTGTTGAAGTTGCCAAGGTCGCCTGTAAATCCGATGGTTTTTTCACCTTCGGGGGTTTGTATTCTGAGCAATGCACTAGCGGCACCGAGTATATGACCTGCCACATAAAAAGTAACACTCAATTCATCATTATACCTGTATGTATTGCCATACTCAAGCACCCTGCAATTTTGCACCATTTCAGCAATGTGTCTGCGTGCATAGAGTGGCTGAGCTTCCTGTCGACGAAACTTTTTATTTTTGCCCTTGTGGTGAGCCCGGTTTTTGGCATTCAGTTCCATAATCTGAATGTTCAGACTATCCTGAAGCAAATAATCGCTGAGTTCCATAGTTGGGGCTGTACAGAGTATTTCGCCACTAAAACCCTGCCGTATAAGATTTGGCACATTGCCGCTGTGGTCGATGTGCGCATGGGTTAGAATGAGAAGGTCAATATCTTCAGGATTAAAGGGAAATTTGGCATTCAGCTCTTCAAAATCACTGCGTTTTTCATAATCGAGGCCGCAATCAACCAACACGCAGGTTCCGCCCGGAAGTTCCAGCAGATGCATACTTCCCGTCACCTGTCGGGCGGCCCCCCAGAATGTCAGTTTCATGAAGCAAAGGTAGTCATTCCGTTGCCCGCTACCGGATTGCGGTTTTCAACATTCAGGAGAGGTGTTATTTAAAATGAATTCGCACCCGTTCCAAAGTATACGCACCCACAACACCCAGTGCACCGGTAAGATTGCCCTGAACTACGCCGGGAATCTGACTAATGCTTTGCTGCTGCCATAAATGCGCATTGCGGGTATTGTAATAGGTGTAAAGTGCTTTGTCTATGCATTCTACAACCACATCTACACTCAATGGAAATTCTCTTCGGCTTCTCTGCAATTTATCGGTTGTGTACAAGAGCATAGTTTGACTAACTCCATTGAAAGTTGCATCGCTGAAAAGGACTTCACGGGCTGTGTAATTGTTGAAATTGTTTTGAACGGCGGGTAAACTTGAGCTGTAAACGGGAATAATCTCAACCTTTATGGTACTGTCGGTGACCTTGTCGGCAGAATCAAACGAATAATACATAACCCGCTTCTGAAAGTAAACCCTGTAATAATTGGCGTAGGCCGCACTGTCGGTAAATTTTAACTGCACTCCAAAGGCCATACCCACACCGGCAATGGGCCGGCGGAAAGTATCCAAGCCGGTCATTTTAATTTTATTCGGTACTTTACCTCTCATAAAAACACTTTTACCCGTGCCAATCAGTCCGGCAAAGAAAAAAGAATCGCCGGCCTTGAAAGGATTGTTCGAAAACGAATGAAT
>CANHCW010000200.1 GCA_947459165.1 Flavobacteriales bacterium | reverse complement strand
TGGTTTTGGCAGCGGATTGTATCTGGGTAATCAGGATGACAGCATTGTGGGATTTAATGTGATTGTGCGCAATGTGCCCGACGATTTGTATTTGCACTGGAACAGTGTTGACAAGGCGCAGGAATCAGAAGGCAACCCGTTTGAAGAACCTGTGCAGATTTATACAAACATATTGGGCGGTTACGGCATTTTTAGCGGCTACAGAAAAGAAGAGCTTTACCTGCCTTTGCCCTGATTTAAGGGCATTTAAACGAACAAGGCACAATATTTGACTGCCTGATACTAAATTTGATACCCAAATTACAATGAAAAAATTTGCAATAGCCCTGCTGGCACTGCTTTTTGTGTGGCAACTGGGCGCACAAAGCCGCGTTTCTACCTACGCCGACTACAAAGAAGAAAAATGGACAGTAAGAAAGTTTGAAAATGACCCGCTGAATGTGCGGATTTATACCTTTAAAAACGGGCTTACCCTCATTACATCGCTGAACAAAAGCACGCCCCGCATACAAACCATGGTGGCAGTGCGCACAGGCAGTAAAAACGATCCGGCCAACAACACCGGTTTGGCGCATTACCTGGAGCACATGCTGTTTAAAGGCACCGACAAATACGGAACCCTGGATTGGAACAAGGAAAAACCCTTGTTAGACCAGATTGATGCCCTTTACGAACAGTACAATAAAAGTACCGACCCGGTAAGGCGTAAAGGTATTTACCGAAGCATTGACAGTGTAAGTCAGTTGGCTGCCAAATGGAGTATTGCCAACGAGTTTGACAAAATGTGTCAGGCCATGGGCGCTGAAGGAACCAACGCCTTTACCAGCAACGAAATGACGGTGTACATCAACGATGTGCCAAGCAACATGCTTCATAAATGGGTGGAACTGGAATCGGAAAGGTACCGAAACCCCATATTGCGCCTGTTTCATACCGAACTGGAAGCTGTTTATGAAGAGAAAAACATCAGTCTGGACCGCGACGGCAGCAAGGTGAATGAGAAAATGATGGCCGAACTGTTTAAAAACCATAACTATGGTTTGCAAACAACCATTGGAACGGTTGAACACCTGAAAAACCCGAGCTTAAAGGCCATTCGGGATTATTTTAATACCTACTATGTACCCAACAACATGGCGGTAATCATGGCCGGCGATTTTGATCCTGATGTTGCGGCTGACGCCATTGCCGAGCATTTTGCCTGGATGAAGCCCAAGGAAGTGCCTGTTTACAGCGCCAATCCCGAAATGCCATCGGCAGCGCCCCGTGCATTTGATGTAGTAGGTCCGGATGCAGAATGGGTAACAATTGGTTACCGCCTGCCGGGCATTGGCAGCAGAGAAGCCCGCGTGGCAAGATTGGTGGACTTGCTGCTCAACAACAGCAGCGCCGGTTTGATTGACCTGAATTTGGTAAAAGCCCAAAAAGTGCTAAGCGCCAGCAGCGGTGTGGATGCCTTGAATGATTACAGCATTTTTGAACTGACCGGCAGACCCCGCGAAGGACAAACACTGGAACAGGTGCGCGATTTGCTCATCTCGCAAATGGATTTGATTCGCGAAGGCAAGTTCGATGATTCGCTGGTAAAGGCCATATTGCTGAACGAAGAAATAGCCAAACTGGGCCAGTACAAGGAAAACAGCAACAGGGCTTTTTTCTTGATGGAAAGCTACATCAGCGGTTTGGGATACATGAAATTGTGGAACGAGCAGTGGGAAATGAAGAAGGTTACCCGCGAAGAGATTATGGAAATTGCCAATGAGTTTTTAAACCGCGACCGGGTGGAAGTGTTCAAACGCAAGGGAACCGATACCAGCGTGGTGAAAATTGAAAAGCCGCAGATTAACAGCGTGGAACTGAACCGCGACAAGCAGAGTGAATTTGTAACCGAATGGCTGTCTGAAGAAACCGATGCCATTAAACCCGTTTACGCCAACCTGGAAACCGGTATTACCCGCAGTAAAATTGGCAATGCTGACCTGCATTATGTAAAAAATAAAGACAACCGATTGTTTACCCTGTGGTACGAATACGATTACGGCAGAAACCACAACAAAACCCTGCCATATATTGGCGAATACCTGAAATATGTGGGCATACCCGGTATGACTGCCGAACAGATCAGCAAAAAGATGTACTCGCTGGGTTGCAGCTTTGGTTCCGGTGTGGGCGAAAAAACCACCACTGTAAGCATTACCGGACCCGAAGAGAATTTTGATGCCGCGCTGAACATACTGGAACAACTGCTGAACAATGCCGTAGCCGATGAAAAAGCCTTTTCCGACATGGTAGAGGGCGAGCTGAAAAAGCGTTCCGATGCCAAGCTCAGCAGCAGGGCCATTGCGGGCAGGCTGAATTCGTATGCCATGTATGGTGCCGATAATCCGAGCAAATGGATATTGAGCAACGATGAGCTGAAGAACCTGAAATCGGCTGACCTGATTGCGCTGATAAACGGGTTGAAAAACAAACCTCATCAGCTGTATTACTATGGTCAAAGGGAAATGGATTTGCTGAAAAACAGCGTTTCTGCCCTGCATAAAATGCCCGCCGCATTTGAAAAAGTGGCCGCCCCTCGGGTGTTTGTGCCCCGCGACAACAAAGAAAACGAAGTGTATTTTGCCGATTACAAACAGGTACAGGCAAGCATTTACTGGTTAAACAAGGGTGGCATTTACAACCCTGCAGATGAACCCATGGCTGTGGTGTTTAATCAGTATTTCGGCGGCGACATGAGCAGCGTGGTGTTTCAAAATATTCGCGAGGCCAAAGCGCTGGCGTACAGCACCTATGCCGGTTTCTCGGTACCTGAGTACAAGGACAGAAACTACACGAGCATGGCATTCATCGGCACACAGGCCGACAAATTTCACGATGCCATTGCCGCCATGAACGAACTGCTGAACAAAATGCCCGCCGATGAAAATGTGTTTGCGCTGGCTAAAGAAAGTTTAAAGAACCGCGTAGAAACAGGCCGCACACTTGACGATGGCTTGTTGGGGCTTTACATGACCCTGCGCAACCGCGGTCTCGGTTCCGATCCCAATAAGCAGTTGTACGAAGCCCTGCCCAAAATAACCCTGGCGGATATTGAGAAGTTTCACCGCAACAACATAGCCGGTAAAAAATGGGCCATGGCTGTGGTGGCGAGCAAAGAAAAAATCAGCCGCAAAGACCTGGAACGCTACGGAAAGGTAACCGAGCTGTCTCTTGAGGAGATTTTCGGCTTTTAAACTGCGCTGCTAAGGGGCGGTTTTTTATCGCTGTTTAAAGTAGAATACGAGCTACTTATCCACATTTTTAATGTTTGGGTGCCGTATTGTGCGGCTTAGAGGTTTAATGTATTTAATTTCAATGTTTTAATGGCTTTTTGTACGAAAACAGGGTAGAGTATAAATACTCTTTTATCCCTGAAATCCGTTAGGTATTTATACTTTTTTGCAGAGTATAAATACTCTAAAAAGCCCATTTTGATTGGGGTGGTCTAGTCTGTTGTGGATAATTGACGACAATGCTCTGTTGCATAATTTAATTTAAAGTAGATAAATTTCGTTCTACACAATTCGGGTCTGTAAAACCGGATTGGGTATTGTGGTCTGAAGGGGGTGGTTTACAGCATTTCCGGAGGGTGGCAATACCAAATTGCAGTTAAGTTGAAATTGAATTAGCGGGTATCTGCCTAGCAGACCTGGGGAGCCAAAATAAGAAGAGCCGCCCCTTGTATCGAAAACCGGTTAACGAAAAAATGCGCAACTGCAAATTGTCCGGCCGGACATTGTTTTTAATGCCGATTCATCACGGCTTGGTGTTGTTGGACGAAAAAGTCTACC
>CANHCW010000199.1 GCA_947459165.1 Flavobacteriales bacterium | reverse complement strand
CTCCTTTTAGAAATCTTGATGAATTGAAGTTAGGTCTAGAATACTTGCAAAATGGAGCAGATTCTGTGATTGGCGTTTCAAAAGTATGGCATCACCCTGCGGAGTATTTATATTCCCAGGCAAATGGAAAACTGCAATTTATAATGTCTGAATTTGCGGGAAAAAGAAGGCAGGAATACCCTGATATATATTTCGACAATGGCGCCTTCTATGGCTTTACTGTTGATTATTTTAAGAGCAAAAAGAAGTTTTTTGATGAAAACAGTAAAATGTTGCTGATGTCAGAAAAATCCTTGATTGATATTGATACTCCTTTTGATTTTGCTGTGGCCAAAGGAGTTTTCCAAAATTATTTAACTAACATTCATGATGTTTAATATTTCAGAAGACATCATTCAGAAAGCATCTAAAATCAGATTGGTGTTGACGGATTGTGATGGTGTCTTAACCGACAATGGAGTTTATTACTCGGAACAAGGTGAAATAATGAAGCGCTTTTCTATCAGAGATGGAATGGGAGTTGAGAGATTGATAAGGTTGGTTGGGGTTGAAACAGGAATAATCACCGGAGAAACATCTGAATCAGTTAAGAAAAGAGCAGAAAAGTTAAAATTACGGCATTTATTTTTGGGAATAAAAAACAAGGAACTGGAATTAGAAAATATATTATTAAATATCGAATTAAAAAAATCAGAAATAGCCTACATTGGCGACGATGTAAATGATATTGGAATTATGCAATTGTGTGGACTTACCGCTTGTCCTAACAACGCCATGTTTCAGGTAGTGGATATTGTGGACTATCATTGCAAAAACGATGGTGGATACGGCGCATTCAGGGAATTTGCAGAACTCATCATCTACTCAAAAAATAAAATAAATCATTAAAAAATGCAAAGAAAAATAATTTTAAGAAACGGCAAAGCCATCGGCGATGGAGAGCCTGTTTATATAATTGCTGAAATAGGAATCAATCACAACGGGGAACTAGAGACTGCTAAAAAATTGATTGACGAAGCAGTAAGAGCAGGCTGCGATGCTGTAAAATTTCAAAAACGAACCCCGGAAATCTGTGTTCCCAAAGACCAATGGGACAAGGAAAGAGATACTCCTTGGGGCAAAATGAAATACATAGATTACAAAAAGCGAATAGAGTTTGAAGAAAAGGAGTATTCAGAAATAGATAAATACTGTTCAGAGAAAGGGATTGATTGGTTTGCTTCATGCTGGGATATGCCTTCGGTGGACTTTATTGAACAGTTTAACCCTGTGTTATATAAAATGGCATCAGCCTCACTAACGGATTTAGATTTGCTAAGAAAGGTTCAATCAACGGGTAAGCCGTTGATTTTATCTACCGGCATGAGCACAGCACAGGAAATTAATGATGCAGTGGCAGCATTGGGCCAAGATAATTTGTTGATTGCGCATTCTACCTCAGCATATCCTTGTGCCCCAGAAGAGTTGAACCTAAGAATGATTTCAAGTTTGAGAAATCAATACGCCACAATTCCAATAGGTTATTCCGGCCATGAAACAGGCTTGTCAACAACGGAGGCGGCTACTGTGCTTGGAGCATCATTTATCGAAAGACATTTCACTCTGGATAGAGCAATGTGGGGTACTGATCATGCGGCGTCCGTCGAGCCTGAGGGTTTTCGGCGGTTAGTAAGAAATATTCGAGAGATTCAAATTGCCCTGGGTGATGGGGTGAAAAAGGTGTACGATAGTGAACTTGAGCCAAGGAGAAGGCTCAGGGGATAATTTTTTGGCTCTGAGAACTTTCGGTAATACACTTTTTAATTTAGATAATCATACAGAAATTCTTCTGCTGAAGTTTTCTGATGGTACCCCTATTTGGCCAATATTGCGCTGGCAGTTGAGGTTGGCTAATATGAAATCGCAGAAGTCCGAGTTAAAAACCTTGTCTCGGCCTTCCGAAGAATCTATTTCGTTGTGGAAATACATTTGGTTTTGTTTTTGTAACAAGCCTAGTTTTAATGTTAGTCCTGACATTTTGAGTATAGCCAATTATGAAGGAAATCCGGATATTCCCAATAGAATGACTGTTTTTTTGAAACAGTTGGGTGAATTTAAATGCGAGGAGTGGCTGTATTCAGGTAAAAGAAGAAAATATAATAACTTAAAAGACACTGCTTCGTTCGATTATATATTTTATAAATCCTGGATTGGCAGCAAATTAAAAATTTTTCACAACCGCGAAGCGAATCAAGTTCGCATTGTTGAATTTACGAAGAATATAGAGACACAATTCAATTCTTCAATTGATTCCCAATCATGGAGAGTTATTCGTGAAGAATTGTTTTTTATAGATAAAGTAATAGCCCAATACAGGAAAGAAATAAAGAAGGCATTGAAGAAAAAAGCGCCCAAATTTATTTTAACTTCTGAGGGAAACAACGGCGAGTGGAAACAGTCGGTTCTTTTTCAGGTGGCTAAAGAGTTAAATATTCCCACGGCTGAGGTGCAGCATGGAGTGTTCAACATTGGCATGAAATATGGTGATAAACTGGCTCATTCAAAAGGATTAAAGCAGCTAAAAAGTGATTTTCAGTTTGTTTTTGGACCATACCATGAAACTTTAACGAATGCTCCTGTAAAGTGCATTCCATTTGGGCATTATGATTTGCAAAAATCTTTACAGAACCTGAAAGAACGCAATGTGGAACGCAACGCTGATATTTTGAATATTCTTTTTGTTTGTGAGGGCAACCCTCCTTCTTCGGTTAATAATGGTTTGATCAGGCATACCTATGCAGCACTGAAAAAATTGACGCGCCCGTTCAGGTTGCTTGTTAGATTGCATCCCTCTGAATCTCCTTCGGAATTATATACAGATTTATTCGATTTTGAAGGCACTCGTTATTCAGATTATCAATCGGAATCAATACACAAAGTAATTGATTGGGCTGATTGTGTTGTCAGTCATGCCTCCACTGTTGTTTTTGAGGCACTATATTTTAATAAGCCGGTTTTTGTGCTGAGAGATGAGAATACAGATCAGTACATTCCAAAAGATATTGGTTTCTCCTTTTCGGGTGTAGAAGAACTGTATTCGCTGTTGTCGCAAAATATAATAAATCAAGAAAATCTTGAAAATGATAACTACTGGACGAGGTCACCGGTGGAAGACAATTTCCGCAGTTTCTGGAAATATTATATTGCTGTTTAATGGGTAGAAAACTTGACTTATTACCGAAAATTCTTGCCTACCCAAACTGGCGACATAGGATTCATCTTGGTAACGGCGTTTTTACGCCTGGTTACAATACCCTGGAAAACGACTGGGATTTTTACCACATGCCTCAAAATGTTAAAGGTAAAACTGTGTTGGATCTGGGGGCGAATGATGGTTATTACAGCTTTACTGCTGAGAAGAAAGGGGCTGCTGCGGTAACAGCAACGGATATTTACTGGGGAGATGGTAGCACCATGGTGGGTGGATGGCCCATTGAAGGGATTGGTCTTTTAAAGCAGTATTTTAATTCTAAAATTGAAATTATACCTCAATCTGTTTACGAATTACAGAAAACAGAGAGAAAATGGGATATAGTTTTGTGCAACGATCTGTTATCGTGGCTCGATGACATACCGCGGGCACTTAAAGTGATATCGAATTGTTGTAATGAGCAATTGGTTATACATGATACCTTTTCCATAGACAAAAAGAACAGGGATATTCTGATCAAACAAATTGGCATAGCCAAATTACATAGGATGCACATTGACTTCCTAAAAAAGAAACTAAAGGATCTTGGTTTCAAGAAAATTGAAGTTAAAAAAGTGTATTCTTATAAACATTATGAGTGGCAGG
>CANHCW010000198.1 GCA_947459165.1 Flavobacteriales bacterium | reverse complement strand
CCTAACCTCATATTCTATTCTTCTTCCGGCAGGTGCGTAATTCGGAGCACTCATAATTTTACTGATACCTTTTCGCCTGCGGATTATATCTTTTGTAAGTATTAACGCTAGTAATGTACTGAGAAAAATAAAAATACCACCAACCGCTATGAATAGAAAAAATAAAAACAAAAAAGGATAAGTAGACAACCATGGCCCAATTGTAAGAACAAACCACACTATACCAGATAAAACAATTAGTGAAAAGATGAGTAACTTAATCCATTTGCGAGACCTTATTTGTTCCGCCCTGATAAAGTCATTGCGGGCTGCCAAAAGCAAACTATCTGCTCCATTCATTGATGAATCGGGCGGGATTGTATCTATTAATGGGTATCGACCATTCAAAATATTGTACTTATTTGCTTTTTTCCCGGTATCAACAAGGGGGAGATGATTGGTTTTCGCCACTGCAAACGCCGAATCTTTTTCATTCAGAATATCTGTTGGAACAGAACCCACTTGCAATTCCGAATGTGCCCTATGCTGCCTTTCCTTCACCGAACCAAATCCACCGCCCCAGCCATCACTGATGATAACTTTGGGTGCACAACCGCTAAAAAGCACCGATATGAAAAAAATGTAATACCTCATCAATAAAATTTTATTTCTTTCAGATTATTCTTCAATTCTCCTGAATTGAAAAACTCCGCTATCCACAAACATAGTAATTTACCCTCAAAATAAAATTACAAGAAAAAACAAATCGCAAAATCCAACTAAGTCAAATTCATTGTATTTTTGCAATCCAACTCACTTACTTTCGTGAAAAATAAATACTTCGACCTTATTAATCAGACTTTTTATTTCCCTCAGGGAGAATTTAAACTGGATGATCACAGCAATCTTATGTTCCACGATATTCCTTTAATGGAACTCATCAATCAATATGGAACACCACTTAAATTCACTTACTTACCCAAAATATCTGAGAACATTCAAAAGGCAAGAACCTGGTTTAATGTAGCTATTGCCAAAGCCGATTATCAGGGCAAATACTATTATTGTTACTGTACCAAAAGCAATCACTTTCAATATGTAATTGAAGAAGTACTGAAGAACAATGTACACATAGAAACCTCCAGTGCCTTCGACATTAACATTCTTGAATCATTGTATGAACAAGGTTTAATTGGCAAAGACAAGTATGTAGTGTGCAATGGTTTTAAACGAGAACAATACATAGAGAACATAGCCAACCTCATCAATTCTGGTTGGACCAATGTCATTCCGGTAATTGACAACTACAAGGAAATAGAGCAATTACAAACCCAGATTCAAACGGAATTCACTTGCGGGATTCGCATCGCATCGGAGGAAGAACCCAAGTTTGAATTCTACACTTCCCGTTTGGGTATTGGCTACAAGGACATACTGCCCTTTTACCGAAGCAAACTGAAAAAGAACAAAGGCCTCAAACTGAAGATGCTGCACTTTTTCATTAACACCGGCATTTATGATACCGCATATTACTGGAACGAATTGCACAAGTGTTTGAAGGTGTATTGTGAACTGAAAAAGGAATGCCCCACCCTTGACACCCTGAATATCGGAGGAGGATTCCCCATTAAAAACACCATGAATTTCGATTACGATTACGAATACATGGCTACTGAAATCGTTTCACAGATTAAGCAGGTATGTACTGAAAATGAGATTCCCGAACCGGACATCTTTACCGAATTTGGTTCATTCACAGTGGGCGAATCCGGCGGAGCCATCTTCAGAGTATTAGACCAAAAACCCCAGAACGACCGGGAGAAATGGAATATGATTGACAGTAGTTTCATGACCACCCTTCCCGATGCGTGGGCTATCAACAAGAAATTCGTAATGCTCCCAATTAACCGTTGGAATGAAGAATATGAGAGGGTTCTGCTGGGAGGGATAACCTGCGACAGCGATGATTATTACAACTCTGAGCAGCATGTAAATGCTATTTACCTGCCCCAATACGACCAAAACGATCCGCTTTACATAGGGTTTTTCAATACTGGTGCTTATCAGGAATCCATTGGCGGTTACGGCGGAATTCAACACTGTTTAACACCTGCCCCGAAGCATGTTATCATCGACAAAGACGAAAACGGTGATTACTACTTTCGTTTATTCAGCAAGGAACAGAGTTACAAGAGCATGCTGAAAACGCTTGGTTACATGTAAAAACTCAACACTTCGGTCTGATTCTGCCTAATCATTTCTTTTTTGAGGAAACGAACAGCCTTAATCTACCAGGCTTTTGCATTTCAAGACTCATTTTCTGATTGTATCGATACGAATCTTTGATGTAAAGCATAGCACCTGAATTGCCTACCTTATTGGTAAAGTAAACAAGATAAACCTGCATTACAGAGTCTAGATTAAATCGTTTATCTCTCTCCGGCTTGAATTTAAGCCCTGAATCTTTCATCTCCTTTTGCGCTTTTTTCCAGTCCTTCAGCAATTCTTCATCATGTTCCGGTGGGAGTCCTGCTGCAATTCTCACCTTATCGTAATTGTCTTTTTTATTGAATGATGTCAGAAATTCAACAAGTTTAAAAGGTTCCTCCAATCGAACACAACCGTGACTCACATGTCTTTCATCGAGGGAGAAAGCCCATTTTGCCGGTGTGTCGTGAAGAAAAATGCTGTAAGGATTGAGTAAATAAATAACCACCAGGCCAAGACTATTTGCATTTCCGGTAGTTTGTTCGATGCTAAAGTTGACCTTCCCGGGTGTCATTTTTTTCCAATCGATGGTCTTGGCATCAATTTCCTTGCCTTTGCTGTCTTTGAGCACATAACCCAATTTATTCAGCATTTCAGGGTTTCTTTTGAGCTCAGGAAGCATTTCCTTCACAAGAATATTTCTGGGTACATGCCAGGTTGGGTTGGCAACTATATGCGTAATTGGGGCTGAAAACAGCGGGGTTTCCAGATTGTCGGGGGGCATTACCTTGCTGTCTTTTTCTCTGCTCTTTCTCAACCTTTCATAATATGCGGTTCCTCTTGGTTCCCCACTACAGGTTTTCATTTCAAGCAAAACACTGTCGTTTCTTATTCCATACAAACGATTTTCAGCAATATTTACCCAAATTCGTTTTCTGTTAAAGCGATTGCCGAGCCAACGCATTCTTTCCAGGTCCGATTCAATGGATTTGAGCATAGCACTCTTGTTGGTATTTAATACCAAAGCCGTAGATTTATTGATGCCTCCGTCAGCATTCAGTTCGTAATCAATTTGAAGAATTTTGACAGCTTCCACTAAATCCCCTGAATAAGTTTCATAAGTCCTAAATACCGAATCGGGTTTATTCAAATATCCGAGCATTGCCAAACGGCGGGCAAGCAAGGTCAGTTTCGCGGCGTTGATAGCTGACCTGGGTTTTACGGTCTTTTCAATCACAAATTTTTCTTCGCCCGTCAAATCGTTCAGTTTTCGAACTCGGGCCAACTCTTTTTGCAGGCTTTTATAATCTTGCCAACCCGGCTCGGCTGCGCTGAGCATTCTGAATGGGCTGGCTGAAGTTAAAATTTCTTTGCTGTTTTTTAACCAACGACGACGATGGCTGTAAACAGATCCTGCATAAGTGGGATTCACCCTGCCACAGGATAAATCGTGGTGCATTCCTGCCAGTGCATCCGCAACCAATAATATATATTTCGCGAGGCTGTCATAAGGCAATTTTTCCGTCTTTAACCAAATGCCATTTCGTATTTTACCGGCGAAAGCGGTCAGATAATCATGATGATAAAAGGAAGCTGATAATCCGTGGCTTTCCATTCGCCCTGTCCAGAAAACCACTGAATCTTTGCCATGGATGTTGATGAAATTTT
>CANHCW010000197.1 GCA_947459165.1 Flavobacteriales bacterium | reverse complement strand
GGTAATGCACACCCAAATAAACACGACTCAGCGCTACCAATGCCGCAATGGCATACAAAGCCATTCTGCTCCTTCCCTTCCACCCCAGCAGCAAAACACTAAGCGTAGCCAATGCAAAAAAGTTGGAAGAGTGACTGCTCACAAAGCCGTAGTTCTTGCTGTTATCCTGCACAAATTGCGCTGTGTTCTCATTCTTTATCAGCGGAAGCCTCACATCCAATGCCTCCACGGTGTAGGGTCTGGGGCGTTTAAAAAATGGCTTCACCACCCTTGAGGTAAAACTATCGCTAATTCCAAAAGCGACAATCAAGAGCAAAATGCACACAACCGACTTTTTAACGGGAAACTTCACAAAAAACAACACCACCAAAAACGCATACAGTGGGATCCAGCCATATTTCGAGCTGGCAAAAACCATCACATTGTCAAGCCAACCGGGGGTAAAGCCCCTATTCACGGCTTGAAAAAGCCAGGCATCCAACTGTTCAATCCGGGTCATTTCTTTCTCTTGGAAACAATAATCATTCTGGGCGAAGTTAAAGTCTGATAAGTACCCAAACCATAATCGCCAAAAACTTCAACGGGTTCCAAACCGGCTTCCCTGTGCAAACTCATCAATTCCTCCGCATCATACACCCTCACCTTCTCCTCGAATTCAAGGTTTTGCTCCCTGTCGGTAACCCGTATTTTCTTAACAATGTATGGATGCGTCCATTCTTTTTCAATATCAAACCTCACCCCGTTCAGTTCTTCTGTTGAGATAATGGGCAACCCGGGTAAAATCGGCAATCCGTTTATGTAATCTTGAACCAATACGCCTTCGGCACCCAGCAAACCGGCCATATTACTCAGGGCCAGCACATCTTCTTCTCTTGTAGCAAAGTAACCAAAACTGGTAAATAAATTAAAAACCGCATGCATATTGGTTTCATGGTAAGCCTGGCGCATATCGTGTATGGCAAATACTGCCTGTGAACATAAACTTCGGGCCTCAGCAATAAACCTTTCACTTAAATCGTAACCCCAAACCTTTAAACCCAAACGATTCATAACCACACTGTGCCGGCCCGAACCGCAGGCAACATCAGCCACCCGGTTTCCCGGCAACAGGCGCAAATGCGCAACGAGTTTTTTAACAAAAAACTCCGCTTCAGCATCATCCCTATTTCTGTACAGCATGGCATAGTACGGGGTCTCAAACCAATTCTCAAACCACTCTTTTGCCATTTTTTTTCAAAGATACTGTAACTTGTACACGGGTATCATCGTTTTACACCGGCTGAATGGATGCGGAACAATACAATCAATGCGTAAAATCACACAGTGATGCCTTGTTCCGCTTCGCGTTCAAAAACCTGAAAGATAGAGATGAAGCCAATGAAATTGTTCAAATTGCGTTCGAAAAACTGTGGTTGCATCATGCAAAAATCGATGCAGCAAAAGCCAAAAGCTACCTGTTTACCACAGCTTACCACGCCATGGCCGATTTGTGGAGAAAATCCAAACGACTTACCGAAATGACACCCCAGGTAGAGCAAGAAAAACCAACTTCGCCAAATGAATTTAACGGCCTCAGGCAAATACTGCACAATGCACTTGCCCGTTTGCCCGAAATTCAGCGCACGGTCATCCTTCTGCGCGATTATGAAGGTTATTCTTACGAAGAAATCGGGGAAATTACCCACCTCAATGAAAGTCAGGTTAAAGTGTACATTTTTCGAGGACGGCAAACTTTAAAAACCATCATTGGCAGCATAAACGCAGTAATATGAAAGAAGTAAGTGAAGAGTGGCAACTGAAACTGTTCGATTTGCTGGAAGGCAATCTCAACGAACATGAGTGTACCTTGCTCATGAAGGAGATCAGCAACAATCCCGATTTACAAAGAGAGTATAACCTTCTCAAAGCCACCTACCTGCAGCCCGATGAAACCGAGGTTTACGCCTACAAAAACCTGCTGCTTAAGCAGGGTTCAAAAGGTCTTTGGATTCGGTTCAACCGCAAGCAATATGCTGCTGCGGCATCGCTACTTCTAATTTGCGGATTGGGCGCACTCATGTTCTTGCAAACAAATCAGCAAACCGAAAAAGCCCGGTTGACCAAAGTAACTGCACCGCAAAAATCTGATATGTCGCGAAAAACTACCAAAGACACTAACCGCTTTTTGCCAATACCAAATAACCTAAGGGCAATCGCACAACACGATATCATCGCGACGGAGGTTGTTACACCCAAGTTAAAAGCCGCAGTTTCTTCGGATACAGGAGTTATCAACGCGCCCCAGTCTTTCGCAACCGCAAAATCAGAAATACTTCCCCGCGATTTATCGCTTATCAATCCCGGTAACGAAGAAATAAATTTCTCTACCTACCGCATCTGGGTTTATTACCCCACCGATGGTCCAGTTTCAGGAACCAAAAAACGAACATTAAGTTACAAACTGCTCAATACAACCCGCACCATGCTGGCCACCCTCAATTTTCCCAGCATCAGTGTAAAAGCAAAATCTGTAAAAGGCAAACTCATTCCTGCAATCGACATCAGGGTGCAACTGCCACAAAACGAAAACAACATTCTCGCCAATTACACAGAATAAAATGAAACACATTGCCGTCATCCTCTGCTTCCTCATCTCACCCCTTGCTGCGCAGGTTAACAAAAAATCCTACCGCAAAAAAATCATCATCATCGAACAAACCGGAAACAAGTCCGATACGCTGAGCATGATCAAACTTAAACAATTTATCGATACCTCAAAAAGAGACAGCTTCAACAGTAAAATTATCATCCGCGAAATGGATACCCAGTTGGATAGCCCGGTAAATGAGCAATTTTTCATGAGTCTGTGGCCGGGCCAAAGTATGATTATTGTTGATGGCGACACCCTCATTTCACCTCAAAAGAAATCTAATTCCAGGTCAAAAGCACCGCTAATTGTTCAGTCAGGAGGCATCAAATTGGGTTTTGCAAATCCGCAAAGACCACCTCAAAACGATTTATTACTAATAGGGCCCTACTCCAGAATGCCGGAAATCAATAATCTTTCATCTGTCCATTTCGGTTTGGCCTCAGAATGGGGCGTACGGGTTGGATCGGGACATTTCCGCCTTTGGTCGGGCATCAATTACGATATTCTGAACTACCGCTTTGCCAATGACAATGTTCGCCTCAAACCCGATCAGGAGTATTTTACAACCTTTACAGACTCCGCTGTAGTATCGGAAAAAAGCAAAGTGGTTGTGAACTATATTGCTGTACCCCTGGCCATCGCCTATCATTCCAAAAAACGCCACCCCGAAGATGGTTTCAGCATAAAAGCCGGTGTGAGTGCAGGCTACAGGGTAAGAACCCACACTAAGGTGAAATACGACAACAATAAAACAGAAAAGGCCTTTGATGACTTTAATTTCAACGATTTTCTGATCACTCCTTTCGTCCAGATTTCATATAACAATGTTGGCTTGTACCTCCGTGTAAATACCTCGCCTGTTTTTAAAGCCAACCAAGGTTTCTTATATGAAGGAATGCAATTTGGCCTTGCTTTTCAGTAAGCCATTCTGCGCCTTGTCATTTGTGTGTTCAGGGGTAACTTTGCAGCGCAATCCATACAACAATGAGTCAGCGCACCTGGACCACCATCAAAGAATACAAAGACATTCTGTTTGAACTTCACCAAGGCATAGCCAAAGTAAGTATCAACCGCCCCGAAGTGTACAATGCCTTCCGCCCGCAAACGGTTATGGACATGCTCGATGCGTTTGACATTTGCCGCGAAAGGCAGGATATCGGTGTGGTTATTCTCACCGGGGTTGGTGACAAAGCTTTCTGTAGCGGTGGCGATCAAAATGTGAAAGGCATAGGCGGCTATGTGGGTGAAGACGGAATTCCTCGCCTCAATGTGCTGGATTTGCATAAGAAAATTCGCAG
>CANHCW010000196.1 GCA_947459165.1 Flavobacteriales bacterium | reverse complement strand
GGGATTTTGGCTGTGCAAACAACTGAGAATAGGCACAAAAGATTGAAAAGATGCTCAGGAATTTTTGGGCTTGGTGCATAACGAGGTTTCAAAGTTACAGACGACTTTGATTTTGGGGCGGTTGTTTTGGGGTGAATGAATAATTGAAATCAACTTGGGAATGTGGGGAAGCTGCTGCCATAAAAAAGGTTAAGGTTTCTTGCGCTGGCTCGCGCGAAACCTTCCAGGTTTAATACAAGACCTTCCAGGTCTGCCATAAGACCGGAGTTTTCGAAACAGGTTTTACGAATTTACTATACGACCCCGCTGGGGTCGGGGTTCTGGGTAGTTGTTGGTTACAACTATGCGACTCCTCCGGAGTCGGGAGAAGTGATGATTTAATGCTAATAGATATAATTGGGAGCAAGTTGACGCATACGGTACCGAGGACCCTCGCCATTCTAATGAGCTAAAAGCTCAAGAATGACGGAGCCTGTATCTATAAGTGACCTCGGCGAGAATTGAATCCCGACACACTTGCGCGTCAAAGACCGCTTAGTGTGTCGTGGACCCTCGCCATTCTAATGAGCTAAAAGCTCAAGAATGGCGGGGCTCACATCTTAAAGTGACCTCGGCGAGAATCGAACTCACATCAAAAGTTTAGGAAACTTCTATTCTATCCGTTGAACTACGAGGTCGGGGGGTGCAAAGATACAAAGGCAACAACAATTCTTGCATCCATACAACCTAAATTGCGCTGCATGAGCACAGAACAACAATGGGTGTTGCAAGTCAACAGCCTGCAAAAAACCTTTCGCTTTGCTTCATTTGAAAAGGCCATGGCGTTTATGCAAGCAGCGGCTGAAGGCATTAGCCAAATGAATCATCACCCGGAATGGAGCAATGTTTACAACCGCGTGGAAGTAACCTTGCGCACCCACGATGCCGGCAATTCCGTTACCGATAAGGATTACAAACTGGCCGAGTGGCTGGATGAAGTGTTCTCAAAAATGCAATAACGGCAACTTATTGCCAGCGGGTGCGGTTTTTAAGCATGAGCCGCACAATAGCAGGACGGGTTCCCGCAAGGCGAAGCAAGGCTCTGACCAAACCAAAGCGAAGTTTAATGAGTCTGAACCGCTGATACAACAAAGCCGCGGCCACACCCACGCCCCATTGCTTGTTGCGGCGCAACTGCCTTTTGAGGTTGACCAAAAACCTGCGCACCACCTTGAATGCAGCCGAATTGAGCTGTTGATTGTTGCGAATAAAGCCCAAAATCACTGATGCATCGTCGGCTTCGACCCCGGGATGGGTCCGTAAAAGCAGGGTTTTCAGCTTTTCATCCAGTTTATACTGCCGGTTTTTGGCATCGGTTTCTTCGGCCCCTGGCAGGCGGTAACTGACTACAAAACGGGGAAGAACGGCAAACTCCTTGCCCGCTGAAAGGCAACGCAGGTAAAGGTCGTAATCTTCGGTGTAATCGAAAGTGGGATCGAAGTGCAGCCCTTCCTGAACAAAAAAGTTTTTAGCCATGATGCTGCTTTGCACAAATGGGTTGCGGAACAGCAGCGATGTTTTCATGAACTCGGGTTGGATGCCGGTTACCACTTTTTTCAGTTTGCTGTTGCGCAGTTCAGCCCAGCCGCCCAAAATGTCCACCTCAGGGTGGCCTTGCATGTACCCAAATTGCTCTGCCAAGCGGCCGGGCAGCATGATGTCATCTGCATCGAGCCAGGCAATGTAATTACCGGTGGCTTCTTTGAGCAGCCGATTGCGGGTATGGGCGATGCCTTTGTTAAAACCTTCAACCATTACACGCAAGCGGGAATCGGCAATGCCGGCCACCATGTCTATGGTTTTGTCGGTGGCGCCATCGATGCAAACCAGCAGTTCAAAATCGTTAAAGCTCTGATTTAGAACACTCCAGATGGCAGCCGAAATGGTGTTTTCGGCATTGTAGGCCGGGATGAGAACACTGATGTCCGGTTTCATTTTACGATTGCATAAAATTAAACAGGGGTTTAGCCCAAATTGGGGCTTTGTTTACATGGTAGTCGTCCAAGGATGTTTGTACCATTTTAAAATTTGCTTGTTCTACCAAAGCCACAATTTCATCCACTTCTTTACAAACTGCACCGCCAAACTGATTGGCCATTTCTTCATTTCCTCCGCCCGGGGAAACAATGATGGTAGTGCCCAGCAACAGACTTTCAAACGCCACACGGTCCCAGCCTTCGTTTACCGAATTTTGAATGATGCTGACTGCACTGCCTGCCATCTGCTTTAAATACGCATCGTGTGTATTGAAAAAAGAAATGGGAAAATGCGAAGAAAAAGGAGCCGCTGATGAGCTAAAGTAGCACACGAAACCTTTGGTCTTAAGTTTATGAAATAGAAGAAGATATTTTTTCTTGTCTATTTTGTCGGAGTACTGTCCGAAATGGATGAATTTGGTGTTTTTTTTAGAAGTTTCTTTGAGGAAAGTGTATTTTTCTGTTTGAAAAAGATTGGGGAAGAGGGTGGCTTTGATCCCGAACTTGTCATGCATAAATTGTTGCCAGCAACGGGCAACTACTACCAACCGAATGCGGTTGCTGTGTTTGACGCTGTGTCTTAGAAAAGTGTTGAGCAGACGATAATACAGGGCTGGTTTGCCATCGTTGGCATCGTAGTTGTGCAGTACCAGCAACATTTTTCCTTTGCCAAAAAGCTGTTTGAGGCGAATGGGCCAGGCCAATCGGGCCACGGTGATGATGTGGGCATTGGAATCGGCGGCAAAAAATGCTTTGAAAAACAACGGCAGCCAACCAACTGGGCCTTTAAAAATGCGGTTAAACCTGACCTCGCTGTAATGGGCGGCTTCTCCATGGATTTGCTGCGCCAGGGTTTGTGCTAGGGTGGACTCGTGGTAATAGCCGCCCGTAAGACTTATGCCGTGTGATATGTACTGCAGTTTGGGTTTCACCCCTGTTGTTGTGGTTGATCGGTATGGTGGCGAGTGAGAAAATCGCGGTAGGCCATTGCAATGCCCTGTTCCAGTGAAACAGTGGGCTTCCAGCCCAAACCAAAAAGACGGGAACTGTCCATAAGCTTGCGCGGGGTTCCGTTGGGTTTACTGCTGTCGTAATTGAGTTCACCCTCATACCCCACCACTTTTTTAATGAGCAATGCCAGATCACCAATGCTGATGTCGCTGCCGAAGCCCACATTGACGAACAATTTTTCGTTGTAATTGAGCATGAGAAAAACGAGGGCTGAGGCCAGGTCGTCGGCATAGAGAAATTCGCGCATCGGACTGCCATCGCCCCAAATGGTTACAACAGGCAGCTTGGCCTCTTTGGCCTCGTGAAACCGGCGAATGAGGGCGGGCAGAACATGCGAATTTTCCGGATGATAGTTGTCGTTGGGCCCGTACATATTGGTGGGCATGGCGCTGATAAAATTACAGCCGTATTGATCGCGGTAAGCCTCGCACATTTTAATGCCGGCTATTTTGGCAATAGCATAGGGCTCGTTGGTGGGCTCGAGTGCGCCGGTGAGCAAATATTCTTCCTTGAGGGGCTGAGGCGCGAGCTTGGGGTAAATGCAACTGCTGCCTAAGAAAAGGAGTTTTTTAACCCCGTAGATGTAAGAGAAATGAATGACATTGTTTTGAATTTGCAGATTATCGTACAAAAACTCGGCGCGGTAGGTGTTGTTGGCGTGAATACCACCCACTTTGGCGGCGGCTAGGAAGACATAATCGGGGCATTCGGTTTGAAAAAATGATCCGACTGCGGCTTGATCGCGCAGGTTGAGTTCGCTACTGGTTCGGGTAATGATGTTATTGTAACCCTGCCGATTGAGTTCGCGCACAATGGCGCTGCCTACCATGCCACGGTGGCCGGCCACGAAAATGCGGGCGGTTTTTTCCATAGGGCAAAGTTAGCGTAATGTGAGAATGAAAGGGTGG
>CANHCW010000195.1 GCA_947459165.1 Flavobacteriales bacterium | reverse complement strand
TTGTTTGTTGAGCTGGAAGAAGGAATTGATGGTCTTGTGCATGTAAGCGATCTAAGCTGGAATAAGAAAATCAAGCATCCTAGTGAGTTTGTGAAGAAGGGTGAAAAATTGGATGTGATGGTTCTGGAAGTTGACAAAGACAACCGTCGCCTGAGCCTGGGTCACAAGCAGCTGGAAGAAAATCCATGGGATACTTTCGAAACCATCTTCACCATTGGTAGTGTGCATGAAGGAACTGTTGTGGGAGTGAACGACAAGGGCGCCTCGGTACAAATGCAGTATGGTGTTGAAGCTTTTGCTCCGAGCCGTCATATCAAAAAAGCCAACAATCAGTCAGTTAAGGAAGACGAAATTCTGGAATTTGAAGTGATTGAATTTAGCAAAGACAGCAAGAGAATCATCATCAGCCACACCAATACCTGGAAGGCTGCTGAGAAATCGAAAGCTGAAGCTGATGATAAATCTCGCGACAAAGCAAGAAAGAATGCCAGCAAAGCAGTGAAGAAAATCAATCAGAATTCACAGGCCACCACCATGGGTGAACTTGATGCTCTGAGTGAACTTCGTGCCAAATTTGCACAAGCCGAGAAAACCGAAAGGGAAACTCCAAAGGCCATCGCCAAGGAAGAGCCAAAGAAGGTTGAAGAGGCACCTGCTGCTGAAACAGCTGATTCCGGAAAAGAATTGAAGGATATTGCCGGAGTAGGTCCCGCCGCTGTAAAGAAAATGAACGCGATGGGTATCAACTCAGTAGCTGATTTGCTTGCCCTGAACGATGAGAAAATTGCCGCCCTGGTTGAACAGGATAGCAAAACCTCGGCTGATCAGTGGGGCAAATGGATAGAAGGCGCCAAGGCACTTTAATTTAAAATCGATTTTGATCAAAAGGCACCCAAAAGGGTGCCTTTTTGTTTATTTTTGTTCTATGAAAAAGATTAATACCAAAAGAATAACTTTACTATTCTTTATTTCTATATTTTCATCAAATTTATTCTCGCAAACGATTCCGCTTAGATCTTTTATTGAATTGAAGACTGCTACATGGAGTGGTTTGGCAATGCGAGGAGTGGTGAGTATGAATAATTA
Organism: Flavobacteriales bacterium; assembly: GCA_947459165.1. GTDB lineage: Bacteria > Bacteroidota > Bacteroidia > NS11-12g > UBA955 > RGEC01. The sequence continues at coordinate 2,859 of CANHCW010000195.1, read as the reverse complement.
TTTGCAATCTAATCGAAATAATATTGGTATCCAGATTCACTGGCCAACCAGCAAGTTGGGATTGTCTGGTTCCGTAGTCGATAGCTGGGGGAGAATGTCTGTTGGTATGTACAATTGGTCTACTATTCCTGTAAGAAGTTGCAGGCGAGATGATAATTCATTGGATAATGTAAAACCTGATGATTCTATATACTGTTCATACGATAATAAATTTACCTACTACAATGTTGGCGGTGGAGTCTTAAAAAAAATAAACGATTCTACTTTTGATGTATACTCCTTTTTTAGATCAGAAAAGGCTTTAACAAATATAAATTTTGCTTTGTCTGTCATCGTTGTGGAGGATAGCATTTACGACGATCAAAAAGAAATTGATGGCACCACTAAGAAAGTATACCACAGGAATATAATGCGCGGTTATTGCGAAATTCCATCAGGAGCAATGCCCACCACCATTTTTGCCGGAAAAACTTATGTATTTGTTAGAAGAATGAAAGTAAATGTTGTGGCAGATGAAAGCAAATTAAAGGTAGTTGTGGTGGCTATGAACATGGCAAACAAAACCTTCCTCAATGCGGGCATTGAAGGGGGCTTGCCACCATCCGAAGTTCCGCAAATATGTATGACAACGGCTGACTCCCTTAATCGCAATAATATTATTTGGCAGCCGTTAAACAGTAAGGGTAAAATTTACATTGAAAAAGAAACCAACATTACCAATAAATACAAAATAATTGACAGTGTTGCATCAGGAAAACCCAGAATCTATACCGATTTGAATTCCAATTCAGCAATAAAGCCTGAAACATACAGGTTGATTTTTAAAGATACATCCAGTGTTCTTGCAGGATTAACATTTACACCATCTGCATCATCGCTTGTGCACAAAACCATGCACCTTTCCATCAACAAAGGCACCGGCAACGATTGGAATTTAATTTGGTCGTCGTACATAGGATTCCCTGTTGTTTCTTATGATATTTACCGGAGATTCGGAAGCGGAGCATGGTCTAAAATTGGTTCGGTTTCGGGAAGCGTGAATTCTTATACTGATCTCAATGTATCCGGCTCCAATGTGGCATATAAAATTTCGGTTGTTGCCCCCAATGCATGCGATCCGAATGCCTGGGCCAGGTTGAGCAGCGAATCCAACATAGCCGATCAGAATTACAGCAGAAATGTTAAACTTCAGCAGAATGATTTAAGCCTTCAACCCAATCCGGCAGAGAACAACCTTACCTTGATGGCGAATATCAGAGTTGGTTTTATTAAGGGTTACACAATTAAGGACCTTGCGGGCAGAGTAGTTTCTTCAGGTGAGGTAAATCAAATTCAGGCCAACATAGATATATCAAACCTTAAGCAAGGCAGTTATATGTTAACCGCTTATTTCGGAAACGGAAAAATAAGTAAGCAATTTATACGCTTGTAATTTAACCAAACAGAAACAAGAATCCTGAAATAACCAGAACCAATCCGGTTATGATACCGGCATTGTGAGTCCACTTGTGCGCGTCAATTCTCTCAGCCCCCTTGTAAGCCAGCCAAACCCATACCATCATGCTCAAAACGGTGGTGATGAAATAAAAGCCTGAAAGCAATGCAACCCAATACCAGCCTGCTGTTCCCAGTGTGAAGAAATATCCTTCAATTTCAAGGCAGGGCGATAAAAACATGGCTACCACGATGGGCCAAACCGGATTATTCGATTCACTTCTTTCTTGCAAATGAAAGTGATGATGTTGGTAATGCCTGTAAATGAACCAAATTCCCAACGAAATCAGCAAAACTGCGGGAACCCAGTGACTATAGGATTCAAGTTGCTCACCCATCAACCTTCCACCTGCTGCCAAACCCACCCCAATCAATAGCGTGCTTGCTGCATGAGCTCCGGCTGTTTGAAGGGTAAAGAGCAAAATCTTTCGCAATGGCCAGTTGTACTTTTTGCCAATAGCTAATAAGGGCAACCAATGGCTAGGAATTAAACCATGCAAAAGGCTGATAAGAAGCGCCCCTATAATTTGTTCGTACATCAAGGGTTCAAAATTAGTGATTCGAAGTACCCGCTGCCTCGTCCATCATTTTTTTACTCAATTCGGCTCCCAAATAACGGTCAATCATTGCATGTACCGGATATAAAACTGGCAATAGGCACAAAGCCATAATCAATTTGTAAATGAAGTTGCCCGTTCCAATCATCATCACCGTGCTGAAAGACCAATCTGCGCCCCAGTAAAAGGCAATAAACAACACCACATAACTGTCAATCAGTTGAGAAACTATGGTACTTCCTGTGGCCCTCATCCAAATTAAATTGTGTCCTGTTTTTCTTCGTACCCAGCTAAAAACAGTTGCATCTACCATTTGACCAACCAAAAATGCCACCAAAGAACCAACAATAATGAACAAACCCTGACCGAAAACAGCATTAAAAGCCGTTCCCATATTTTCCAATCCTTTTCCTGAATTGCTTTTCACCCAAAAATCTGAACCTGTTAGGTGCATGGCCCCGAAAATCATGATAAATACATACACAAGCATAGCCACGGTAATAAGAGAAAGTCGCAGAACGCCTTTTCGACCATAATATTCATTAATAATGTCGGTCATGATAAAAACAACCGGCCAAAGCATCACCCCTGCGGTCAAATCGAAATTGAAAGTGCCGCCGAACAAGGACAGTGCTGCTTTGGGAATGCCCAGTGTATCTTCCAGTGAAAAAATTTTGGTACCAATCATTTCGGCCACAATGGCATTAGTTAGGAAAAAACTTCCCAGTATCAGGAAAAGCCTGTTCGATTTAGGATGCGTTGTTGTTTCAGTCATTTGTTCTTCCAATTTGAACTGTCTGTTCCATTT
>CANHCW010000194.1 GCA_947459165.1 Flavobacteriales bacterium | reverse complement strand
TCATCGAAAAGATCGAAACTGGCACATGCGGGAGACAATAGAACGCTTTCCCCGGCCTGAGCAAGGCGGTAGGCAACATGCACGGCTTCCTTGGCGCTGAGGGTGTTGACAATCATGTCCACATCATTTTGAAAAGCCTGATGAATTTTAATATTGTCCAAGCCCAGGCAAACGATGTATTTTACTTTTTCCTTCACCAAGGGTTTCAGTTCCTTGTAATTGTTGCCCTTGTCAACTCCGCCGGCAATCCAGATAACGGGTTTGTCCATGCTTTCAAGGGCGTACCAGGCGCTGTTCACATTGGTTGCTTTTGAATCGTTGATGAAATCGATGCCATTCACCTTGCGCACGAATTCCAGTCGATGTTCGGCATTCTGAAAGTTGCTGAGACTTTCGCGAATGGTTTCTTTGCGAACATCGAGCAGGCTTGCCACCACTGCGGCTGCCATGCTGTTGTAGGTATTATGAATACCTGACAGGGTTAAATCTTCCATGGGGATATCTATTTTATTTTTATTTTTCAGTTGGATTTGAATGAAACCATTGCCGGCAAAAGCTCCGGGTTGGTTTTCTGTTTTGATTGAAATGGGAATGCCCTGCCCCTGCGTTTTTTTCAAAGACATGTATTCCATGGTAATGGGGTCGTCGCAGCAATAGATAAAATAATCTTCTGCCGTTTGATTTTGGGCAAGTTTGAACTTGCTCGCGGCGTATTTACTCAGTTCGTAATCGTAGCGATCCAGGTGATCGGGGGTAATGTTGGTAAGAACGGAAATGTATGGCCTGAATTCGCGATTTCCATCCAGTTGAAAACTGCTGATTTCGAGCACATAAATATCAAATTGTTCTTCAGCCACAAGGCGGGCAAAACTGTGTCCAATGTTGCCGCCCAGTCCTACATTTAAACCGGCATTTTTGAGGATATGATAAGTGAGCAGGGTGGTGGTGGTTTTGCCGTTTGTGCCGCTAATGCAAATCATTTTGGCGTTGCTGTATCGACCTGCAAATTCAATTTCGGAAATGACGGGAATGCCTTTTGCAACGGCTGCTTTTACTATAGGTGCCTTGTCGGGTATGCCCGGACTTTTTACAATTTCATCGGCTGAAAGAATTTCAGTTTCGCTGTGTTTTCCTTCCTCCCAGCGAATGTGGTGCTCATCAAGTTCCTGCTTGTATTTGGGTTGAATGCTTCCCGAATCGGAGACGAACACATTCCACCCTTTGGCATTTCCAAGAATGGCTGTGCCTGTTCCGCTTTCTCCGGCGCCCAATATGACAAGCTTTTTGTTCAACGCAGTTTTAACAAAGCAATGGAAATGAGAACCAGTATGATGGTGATGAGCCAGAACCGGAGGGTGATTTTGCTTTCGGGGATGTTGAGTTTCTGAAAGTGATGGTGCAGGGGACTCATAAGGAAAATGCGCCTGCCCTCTCCATATTTGCGCCGGGTATATTTGAACCAGGCTACCTGCATTACCACACTGAGGCTTTCTGCAAAAAATACCCCGCACAAAACCGGAATCAGCAACTCCATTTTGATGATGATGGCCGATGCGGCAATGGCTCCGCCCAATGCCAGACTTCCGGTATCGCCCATAAATACCTGTGCCGGAAAACCGTTGTACCAAAGAAAGCCCAAGCAAGCACCAATTACTGCTGCTAGAAAAACAACCACTTCGCCGCTGTTGGGCACATAAATAATGTTGAGGTAGCCGGCCAAATTGTAATTCCCCGCAGCGTAGGCCAGCACCCCCAGACCAACGCCCACTATGGCTGTGGTACCTGCAGCCAGTCCGTCAATTCCATCGGTGAGGTTGACTGCATTGGTTACGGCCATACATATGAAAATGATAACAGGAAGGTAAATCCACCAGGCGTTGTGTTCACCGGGAATGAGGGCGGAGAAATTAAGTCGGTTTTTGGTGATGGGTAGGTTGGTTTCCAAAGGAATGTTCGCCAGATCGTGGCTGTAGTCAATGGCAATAGCGATAATTGCCCCGAGCATAAGCTGTCCGATGAGTTTGGTGGTGGCTTTCATTCCCTCCTTATTCTTTTTGAAAACCTTGATATAATCGTCAATGGCTCCAATCGTTCCCATCCAGGCGGTGCTTACCAGCATCAGGATTACATAAATATTGTTCAGTTTGGCAAGTAGCAGCGTGGGAATAATGATAGCCAGCAGAATTATAATTCCTCCCATGGTGGGGGTGCCTTTTTTCTGCAGCTGTCCTTCAAGGCCCAGGTCGCGTATTTCCTCTCCTATCTGTTGTTTCTGTAGCCAGCGAATAATTCGTTTACCAAAAAGCAGGGCAATGAGTAGGCTTAGGATACCTGCCATACTGGCTCTGAAGGAGATATACTGAAATACGCCGGCTCCGGCTACATTCAGGCTGTCGAGGTATTTGAACAGGTAGTACAGCATTATCCTTTTTGTTTGAATATTTCTTGAATGATTTTTTTATCGTCGAAGGGATGTTTCACCCCGGATATTTCCTGATAGGTTTCGTGGCCCTTGCCGGCAATCAGTATCACATCGCCCTTTCCTGCCAGCATTGCGGCCGTTCTGATGGCTTCTCTGCGATCAACAATTCTCAATAGTTTCTTGTAGTGTTGACCTTCAACTCCCGCCTCCATGTCTGCAATAATTTGTGCCGGATCTTCATCGCGGGGATTGTCGCTGGTAAGAATAACGGTGTTGCTCAGCCGCGCTGCTATGGCCGCCATTTCGGGTCTTTTGGCCTTGTCACGGTTTCCGCCGCATCCAACCACCGTAATCAGTTTTACATTGTTTTCACGAATCTGGTTGATGGTTTTAATCACATTTTCCAGGGCATCAGGGGTATGGGCATAATCAATGATGGCAGATATTTTATCCGGACCAGAAATGGCTTCAAATCGACCATTCACCCGTTTTGCCATGCTGATTAATAGAGTAAGGTTGTCGGCACCTCCGGTTATCAAAAACGCCGCGCCAAAAACTGCAGCGAGGTTGTAAGCATTGAAACTGCCCACCAGGTTCACCCACATTTCTTCGCCTCCCAGTTGAAGCAACATGCCTTCAAAATCACTTTCTTTTATCCTCACCGGAAAGTCGGCACCACTGTTCATGGCATAGGTGTAACGGCTTGCTGTGCAGTTTTGAAGCATCGTCAGTCCATTTCGGTCGTCCTTGTTTGTTAAAGCCCATGCATCGGCTGGCAGCAAATCGAAAAATTGTTTTTTTGCCTTGATGTAATTGTCGAAAGTGCCGTGGTAATCCAGATGGTCGTGGCTGATGTTGGTGAAAATGGCACCTGCAAACTTTACTCCGGCAATGCGCCTCTGGTGAATGGCGTGAGAAGAGCATTCCATAAAACAGTGTGTTACACCGGCAGCAACCATATCAGCCATGAGTGAGTGAAGTCCAACGGCATCGGGCGTGGTGTGCGTGCTGGGAATGATTCTTTCGCCAATTTTATTTTCAACCGTGCTGATTAAGCCACAGGTATGCCCCATTGAAGTGAACATTTCATACAACAAGGTGCTTACAGTGGTTTTTCCATTGGTGCCGGTGGTCCCCACCACTGTCATTTTCGAGGAAGGGGAGTCGTAAAAAACATCGCAGGCCAGACCGGTTGCTTCCGAAACATTGTTGCAGATGAGGTAAGTGATTCCTTCTTTGGGTAATTCAACCGAGTGGCAGAGTATAGCAGCCGCACCATTACCAATGGCCTGTTCAATAAAGTCATGCCCGTCAACCTTCGTTCCGGGAAGGGCCGCATACAAAAATCCGGGTTTAACCTTGCGGCTGTCAATAGCAATACCTGTAATGTGAATATCGGTATTCCCCGAAATTCCTGCAGGTCTGATTTTATTGGCGATATGGCTAAGCAGGGTGTTCAAAAAGGTTTCAATTGAAGATGAATTTTCAAACCATTCAGAATTTTTGTGCCCGGCTCAATGCTTTGCATCACAATCCGTCCGTAACCTTCAGATGTAACAATCACTCCCTGGTTTTGAAG
>CANHCW010000193.1 GCA_947459165.1 Flavobacteriales bacterium | reverse complement strand
TATTTAGACGGGGCTTTGGGTTCCCGTGGAGCCTTGCTGAAAAAAGATTATTGCGATCGAATGGGGCACAAAGGTTTGCTTTTGCAAAATGTGCAGCAGTTTACCCAGTATTGCAGTTTTGTGGGCTCGCGCAGCTACCAGGTTTGTGTTCACGCCATAGGAGACAGCGCCAACGCCCTGGCTTTGCGGGTGTTTGGTAAAATTCAGCCCGCAGGAATGGACAACCGCTGGCGCATTGAACACGCACAGGTTGTGGACCCCAAAGATTTTGTGCTGTTTAAAAAATACAAGGTGATACCCAGCGTTCAGCCTACCCATGCCACCAGCGATGCGCCCTGGGCTTCATCAAGATTGTGCAGCGACCGCATGCCCGGCGCTTACAACTATGCTGAACTGGGCAAACAAAGCGGTTTACTTGCCTTAGGTACAGATTTTCCAGTGGAAGATATCAGCCCAATTAAAACCTTTTACAGCGCTGTTTTCAGAACCCCGCTGGAAGCCAAAATTACAGAACCTTTTAATCCCAATGGGGCTCTAACCAGATCACAGGCACTGATGGGCATGACCATTTGGGCAGCCTATGCCAACAAGGAAGAACACACAAAAGGATCGCTTGAGCCCGGCAAACTGGCCGATTTTGTGGTGCTGAACCGCGATTTGATGAGCATTGAGCAAAAAGATTTCAAAAAAGTGAAGGTAACCGCCACTTATATCAACAGCAAAAAAGTACACAGCAAATGAAAAAAACACTGTTGTTAATGGTTGGCATTGTGCACGCTATAGGTGGCAAGGCCCAAACAGTGCTTAAAAAATTCAACCTGCCCACCAGCCTTGCCGAAATTAGCGGAATGCTTTCTTACAAAAATGGCTGGCTGGTACACGGCGATGGTGGAAGCCCCGCCGCCTTGTTCGCCATAGACTCGCTGGGCAAAATCACCGATACTTTTTCCGTAAACCAAAGCAACAACGACTGGGAAGAACTCACCGAGAACAAAAATTACTATTTCATTGGCGATTTTGGAAACAACAACGGCACCCGCAAAGACCTGAAAATTTTGATGCTGAAAAAAGACAGCATGGGCAGAACCAACAGGGCGGGAATCATTCGTTTTTCATACAAAGACCAGTCGGATTTCAGCAGCAACACCTTTTCCGATTTCGACTGCGAGGCCATGGCGGCTGTGGGCGATAGTTTGTGGCTTTTCAGCAAGAGTAAAAGTACCGGCATCTGCAGAATTTATGCTGTGGCGGCAGCTGAAGGAAATTATGTATTGTCCCATACTGATACCCTGCAGGTTCCGTTCTGGGCCACCGGCGCCGCTGTGCAAAACAATCAATTGCTGTTGCTGGGTTATGGCCCCAACTGGGATTTAAGTTTGCTGCCATGGGTTTACACGGCGCGCATTGTAAATGGCCGCATTGACCACAAAACAGGCAGATCCTATTTGCTGAATATACCGGGCAGCAAACAGTGCGAAGGTGTTTGTTTTGGAACGGGAGGACGCATGTTTTTAAGTTCCGAGTTTTACAGGGGTGACTCCGCTGCCCTGTTTGAGCTGCAGTTGCCGACAGGCAGTATAAAAAAAAAGCAAAAACAAGAGGCGGTTTTTCATCCGAATCCGGTCATAACAGAAACCGTGTACCGGGGCGATGATGGACCCGCGGAATACAGCTTGCACTCACTAAACGGGGCGGAACTGCAACGCGGAATGCTGGCAAAAAATCAAAAACTGGATATGCGCAGTTATCAAGCCGGGGTTTACGCCATCAAACTTCAATCCGCAAGTGGTGTGCAGTTTCGGCTGCTTGTGAAACAATAATTTATTCCAGCTCCTGATCGAGAATGGCAATCATCACTGCGATGGCCGCCGCACCCAGCTCCAGTTCGCGCTTGTTCACATTTTCAAATACATCGGTTTCGGCATGGTGTACATCGAAATAGCGCTGAGAATCGGGGATAAAGCCAACCAAAACTACATTGCTGTTGAACTTGCGCAATGGTCCAATGTCGGCACCTCCTCCCCCTTTTTCAATGGTGCCGGCGCCGTAGGGCTCAAGCAGGGATTTGTATTTGTTCATGACCGGCAAAAAAGCGGAATCCACTCCAAAACCGCGGGGCGTAAACCCACCCCTGTCGCTTTCCAGCGCTGCAATGTGTTTTTCGCCTGTTTCGGCTGCTTTTCGCGCGTATTCTGTTGCTCCACGCAGGCCGTTTTCTTCGTTAATCCACCAAACGCAACGCAGAGTGTGTTTGGGTTTGTAACCCACCGCTTTTAAAATGCGCAGGGCTTCAAAAGCGTGCATGCAGCCGGCTCCATCGTCGTGGGCACCTTCACCCTGATCCCAGCTGTCGAAATGCCCGCCGAAGGCAATCACCTTTTCCGGCGCCTTGGTTCCGTTGCTTTGTGCCATCACATTGGCTGAAAGTCGATCGGGCAGTGTGCGGCAATTCAACTGCATTGAAATGCGCAAACCGGCATCTTCCCTGCTCAATTGATCCAGCAAATTGGCCACCGCCGTTGCCACAGCCATAGCCGGTATTTTGCGCAAGGAATCGGCATACATCATCACCCCGGTGTGGGCATGTAAATCGCAACGGTTGCTCATGCTACGCACTAAAACTGCCACAGCTCCATATTTTACGGCCTTCGAAGCCCCGTTTACGCGTTGCGGAACGCAGGATCCATAAGCGGCGAAGGTGTTAATCAAATTTTCCGGAAAAGCACGGTTGAGCAGCACCATTTTGCCTTTCAAAAGGCCCGCCTTACCCAAACTATCCAGCTCTTTGTCGCTGTGCACACTCACCAGCCCGGCTGTAATTTTTCCGTTTGTTCCCACACTTCCACCCAGCACCACTGCAGGTATTTTGTGCTGTTTTACCGCCTTTAGCGGCAACTCCTCAAACGCCTCGCAATCGTAATTGGCCAGCGATTGGTTTTTTATTTTTTTGTTGAATACGGAGGAACTGAAATACAGTTCCTCCACTTCTCCCCGTTCCCAGCGGGGTACCATCACCGGCTGGGTAAAAACAGAATCAAAGCGGTACGATTTCAGCATCGCTGTTCCCCAGCGAATTCCTTTTTCAGCATTGTCGCTGCCCGAAAGCCGGCTGCCCACCGTTTTGCACAACTCTCCAAGTCGTTTGTAGCAGTGTCCGTTCAGCAAAGCTTCGTCGTATACGCTTCGCACAAAGGCTGAGTCCACCTGGGCCGCCATCGGTCCCAGAATTAAAAAAACAAAAGCAGTTGTAATTCGTCTCACGCCTCGAATATAGGTGAAACCGCCAACTTCAACCTTTATTTTACCAGTACAATCTTGCTGCTATGCAGGGCGCCGCCGCTTTTTAATCGCACCACATAAGTACCTGCATAACTGCGTCTGGTATCAAGATAAACCAGCGTGCTGCCTTTTTGAATGGTGCCAGCAGTCACTTTCTTTCCGGTCATATCAAGCAGTTCAACATCCACATCGGCCAAATTCAATCCGGGCAACTGAACCGCAATAAATTCTCCATCGTTTTGGGTAAAAATGGTGGCATTCTTCAATGCTTCTTCAGCAACACCTCCTGTTTGCGGTGTGTAAACGCTTACAGGCTCTGTGATGCTTGTCACTTTAGAAGCTACCTTGGTTCCGTAAAAAGTAGGTCCCACCACATAGGGATAAGCTGAATTCCAGTTGGCATCCACCGTAGCAAAATAGGCGTAAATACCTTTTGGATATTCAGGGGTTATGCAAAAGCGGCCGTTGTGCTCATCGAGGTAATCTGCCTCGCCGGGGTGAGCAATAAACTCATAATCTTCACGAAAATATCCCAAGGGATAAGTGGTGCTAACAACCGGCCCGGTGGCCACAGTTTGTCCTGCGGCATTGGTGGTGCGCGTTGTTATATTTCTCAACCTGTAACCTGATTTCATGCGCACCAATGCGCCCGTCCCGTCGCTGTTTTTATAAGCATACGCACCGTAAATTGGAAAACCGTCGTAGGTAAATCCAATTAACGGAGAGTGTTT
>CANHCW010000192.1 GCA_947459165.1 Flavobacteriales bacterium | reverse complement strand
GAGTAAAAAACATGATGAAAATAATGAAATGGAAAGCACTGGAACAGCGCCAAAAATATAAAAATCTGCTTGCCGGTAAATCCTTTGCACTCGAGGTACTGAAAAACCACTTTCACCCATAAAACCGTAGTAAGTATGTGCAACGCAAATGCCGATAACACAAAAACCAAATCCTGATTTTGGGTAAAAAGAAGAAAAAACGGCCGCAGCAGGGCGATTAAGGCGGGATACAGCGGAAAAAACGCAAAAGGACTCTGCTCACCGGCAACAGGGGGCGTCAAAGGATAACCATCTCTGGCAATCTGATGATACCAGCCGCTGTCGTTCCTTGAAAGCACATCGAGTATGTGATCAAATCCATTCCATCCGCCCGGGAACAAATTGCCGATAATGATATATAGCAATTTAACCGAAAAGGCGAAGACAATGGCTTTTTTGAAATAACTCATTCCGCGAACCGTGCGCGCAAAAGTAAAGATAAACTCAAACAGCACAGCGTTTTCAATCTCCATGTAAGGAGTTTGAAAACGCTGCTCGTTTTAATTAATAACGGTATTGGTCTTTTTTGAACGGACCTTTTACATCCACCCCGATATAATCGGCTTGTTCGTTGGTGAGTTCAGTCAGTTCAGCGCCAATGTGAGAAAGGTGCAAACGGGCCACTTTTTCATCAAGGTGCTTAGGCAACACATAAACCTTATTGTCGTAGTTGCTGTTGTTATTCCACAATTCAATCTGCGCCAGGGTTTGGTTGGTAAAGCTGTTACTCATTACAAAGCTGGGATGTCCCATGGCACAACCGAGGTTTACCAAACGGCCTTCAGCCAGAACAATCACTTCCCTGCCATCGATGTTATAAACATCAACCTGAGGTTTGATGGTGTATTTGGTGCTGCCATAGTTGTTGTTCAACCAGGCAATGTCAATTTCATTGTCGAAGTGGCCAATGTTACAAACAATGGTTTTGTCGTTCATCAGTTTGAAGTGTCTGTCGGTCACAATCTGGCAGTTACCGGTAGCCGTTACCACGATGTTTGCGCGGGGAATGGCATTTTCGAGGGTACGAACCTCATAACCGTCCATTGCGGCCTGAAGAGCACAGATTGGATCGATTTCAGTAACAATAACTCGGGCACCGGCACCACGAAGGCTATCGGCACTTCCTTTACCTACATCACCGTATCCGCAAACCACAGCCACTTTACCGGCCAGCATCACATCGGTAGCGCGGCGAATGGCATCAACCAAAGATTCTTTACAACCATATTTGTTATCGAATTTGCTTTTGGTAACGCTGTCATTCACATTGATGGCAGGCATGGGCAATGTACCTTTGGTAACTCTTTCATACAGGCGGTGAACACCGGTTGTCGTTTCTTCACTGATGCCTTTGATACCGGCAGCAAGATGAGGGTATTTGTCTAAAACTACATTGGTCAAATCGCCACCGTCATCGAGAATCATATTCAAAGGCTGACGATCAGGACCGAAGTAAAGGGTTTGTTCAATGCACCATTCGTATTCTTCTTCTGTCATGCCCTTCCAGGCGTAAACAGGAATGCCGGCGGCGGCAATGGCTGCGGCAGCATGGTCCTGGGTTGAGAAGATATTACAAGAGCTCCAGGTAACCTCAGCACCCAGCTCCTTCAGTGTTTCAATCAAAACGGCGGTTTGGATTGTCATGTGAAGACAACCGGCCACACGGGCACCTTTCAGGGGTTGACTACCGCGGTACTCTTCACGAATTGCCATCAGACCAGGCATCTCTGCCTCGGCCATGCGGATTTCCTTACGGCCCCATTCGGCCAGTGAAATGTCCTTCACTTTGTATGGAAGGTATGTTTGTGTTTCGCTGCTCATTTGTGTTGTTAAAATCGGGGTGCAAAGGTACTGAATTTATATGATATTAGCTTGTTAATAATCAATTAAGTTTTAGTCTCTGAAAAAACTCAGCAGTAAAAGAGTTCTGAGGACTATTTGTTTGTGCGATTACTTCTCGGCCTGCAAATAGCGAAAAAGCTCTTCAACCGGAATGAAAAAATCACGAAACAGGCGACCATTCGCTTCCATGCCTTCCGTAAACGGCCTTAAACCAACATAGTTTTTCCCTTCCAAACAATAAATGAGCACTGTTCTTTCGGCCGGTTGAACAATCCAGTATTCCTTCACCCCGGCTTTTTCGTAGAGTTTAAATTTAACATCCAAATCATGGCGGGAATTGCCGGGCGAAAGAATTTCAACAATGAGATCGGGAACACCGAAACACCCGCGCTGATCTACTTTTTTTAAATCGCAAACAACGCACAAATCGGGCTGAACAACGGTGCTGTCCTTCTTGGCACCGGGAATGGGCAGACGAACATCGAAAGGGGCATAAAATAGGCCACAGGGTTTCCCAAGGAAGAATTGATCGAAGTAGCGGTTGGTAACACGCACGATAAGCTGATGGTTCAGATTGGGCGCCGGACTCATTTTTACCACTTTGCCCATAATGAGTTCCACCCTTTCCAGAAAAGACCATTTCAGGTAATCCCAGTAGTTGTAGTCCCCGTTCAGGTCTAACCTTCCGTATTCCGAAACCGGCTCAGCAGCAGTATTGTGATTTTCAGGATCTTCATTCAATATGGGATACAATCCATGTTCCCGTTCACGAATAATTTCGATGGCCACCCGAATGGCTTCCATTTTTTTGGGAGATCGGTCATCGCCTTCTGAAAGTGCCTTGTGAATAACCGGCAACGAAATACCGGTTCTTTCATGCACCGCTTTGTGCAAACCATGAAACATCCCAGCCGCTATTTCCGGATACCTGCTCCTCACAAAACACAAATATAATACAAATAAAATTAAAACCCACAATTACACCCCGATTTTGCCCTCGGCTTTTTCGGCTTGTGGTATTTGATGCTTTTGCACGCGCCTGCGGCAACGAGCAACAGAAGAAAAAACGACAAAATGCGTAATTTCATAGTTCAAAGATACTTCCTCTGTCTGATTAACGCCCAAATTGAAGTAAAATTGCATCAACAATGACAACCCTTAACATTATTGCCGACGGAATTCACTTTATTACACACCTGAACGACTACCTGAATGTATGGATGCAGGAATACGGAAATTGGCTTTATGGAATTTTGTTCTTGATCATTTTTGTTGAAACCGGCCTCGTCGTGATGCCTTTGCTACCGGGCGATTCACTGCTTTTCGCTGCAGGAGCCTTGGCTGCAAATCCGGCCAACAACTTCAGCATTTACATCCTCATTCCACTGCTAATTTGCGCGGCTTTGCTGGGTGATAACACCAATTATTTCATTGGTTCGAAAATTGGGGTGCGCATATTCAATTTGAAATGGCGTTTACTCAAAAAAGAATACCTAGACAGAACCCACGAATTCTATGAGAAACATGGCGGAAAAGCCCTCATCATGGCGCGTTTTGTACCCATAATCAGAACATTTGCTCCTTTTGCCGCGGGTTTGGGAACAATGACCTACCGCAAATTCATTGGCTATTGCATTGCAGGTGCGGTGCTGTGGGTAGTTTCTATCTCTGTAGCCGGCTATTTGCTCGGACAACACCCCTGGGTAAAAAACAACTTTGAAAAGGTGGTTTTGGGAATCATACTTGTCTCGCTATTGCCGGTAATATGGCAGTTTGTTAAAAGCAAATTTTCAGGCAAAGAAAAGAAATCAATCATTGATGCCTAAGCTTGGGTTAATCGGATTTCCGCTATCGCACAGCCATTCGCCTTGGCTTTTTGCCGAGATTTTTGATTCCGAAGGCCTCAGCGACTGGGATTACCGCCTGTTTCCGCTTGAAAATATCAATCAACTCCACAACCTTATTGAGCAGGAACCCGAATTGATTGGTCTGAATGTAACCATCCCGCACAAACTGAATGTCATTCCACTGTTGAATTGGATCTCGGACGAAGCCCAAAAAATTGGGGCGGTGAACACCATTCGCATCGAAAGGGGAAGAACAATTTCGCTTTGTGGTTACAACACCGATGTATTTGGGTTTGAATCACTGCTGAT
>CANHCW010000191.1 GCA_947459165.1 Flavobacteriales bacterium | reverse complement strand
TTGATATTCGGACACTACCACGATGTTTGGTTGATGGTGATGCCGGGTGTTTTCGGTCCTGGTATGCAGATTGGCTTGCTGGAAATCGGAACTTTGCTGACTTTCGCCGGTATATTTGTTTACTGGGTGTTGGTAGCGTTAACCAAGCGAGGGCTAATCGCGGTAAATCATCCTTACATCGAGGAATCGGCACACCACGATGTGGGTGTTTAAAAATTATTAAAAATCGAATTAAAAAGCCCTGCAATACAGCGGGGCTTTTTTTGTGCAAAACAATGCGTCTACAATGCCATGGGTAAGCCCGACTGCAATTGAAAATTCAGTAATTTCGCAGCGTTAATGAGCATAGACAGCAAATACAACCCATCCAGTATTGAAGATAAATGGTACAAGCATTGGTTAGACCAGGGATATTTTCGTTCCGTACCCGATGACAGGGAACCTTATTCCATTGTAATTCCGCCCCCCAATGTAACGGGCGTTTTGCACATGGGGCACATGCTCAATAACACCATTCAGGATGTGTTAATTCGCAGGGCCAGAATGCAAGGCAAGAATGCCTGCTGGGTTCCGGGAACAGATCACGCATCCATTGCCACCGAAGCCAAGGTGGTGAAAATGCTTGCTGAAAAAGGCATTGAGAAAAAGAACCTCAGCCGGGAAGAGTTTTTGAATTACGCCTGGGAGTGGACGCACAAATACGGCGGTATTATTCTGGAGCAATTAAAAAAACTGGGGGCCAGTTGCGATTGGGACAGAACCCGTTTTACCATGGAGCCCAAATTGTACGATGCTGTAATCGATGTGTTTATCGATATGTACAAAAAGGGATTGATTTACCGCGGAACCAGAATGGTAAACTGGGATCCCACAGGATTGACGACACTCAGCGATGAGGAAGTGATTTTTCGCGAGGTGAAGGATCAGCTTTACTATGTGAAATATAAAGTGGAAGGAACCGAAAATGAGTACATCACCGTTGCGACTGCCCGTCCTGAAACCATAGCAGGTGATGTTGCCGTTTGCGTTCACCCAGAAGACGAACGGTACAGGCATTTGCTCGGTAAAAATGTAATCGTTCCTTTGATTAACCGCTGCGTGCCTGTTATCGCTGATGAGTACATCAGCATGGATTTTGGTACAGGCGTGCTGAAGGTTACGCCTGCCCACGATATCAACGACTACAACATTGGTATAAAACACAACTTGCCTGTTTACGATACCCTCAATGCCGATGGAACCATTTCTGAGGCGGGCATTTTGTATGTGGGAATGGATCGGTTTGTGGCCAGAAAACAATGGATAAAGGATTTAGAACAGGCGGATTTGCTGCTGAAAACTGAAGACTATACGCACAATGTGGGTTTCAGCGAAAGAACCGATGCCGTGGTAGAACCCAAAATCAGTACACAGTGGTTTGTGAATATGGGAAAGTTCATGGAAAAGAATCCCGAAGTGCTTTCATCGGTTATGAACGATGAAATTTCTTTTCATCCGCCCAAATTCAAAAACACCTACAACCACTGGATTTCCAACATCAAAGACTGGAATATCAGCAGACAATTGTGGTGGGGACATCGCATTCCTGCCTGGTACGATCAGAATGGCAATTTTGAAGTAGCAAAAACTGCTTCTGAAGCATGCTCTCAGTTCAAAGCAAGAGGAATTCAGGTTAATGAAACCGAACTGAAACAGGATGAAGATGTGCTGGATACCTGGTTCAGCAGCTGGTTGTGGCCTATTAGCGTGTTTGATGGTTTCGACAAACCGGGAAACGAGGAAGAAAAGTACTATTACCCAACCAACGATCTGGTTACAGCGCCCGAAATTATCTTTTTCTGGGTGGCAAGAATGATCATGGCCGGTTATGAATACCGCCGAGAATTGCCTTTCAGGAATGTGTATTTTACCGGAATTGTTCGAGACAAACAGCGCAGAAAAATGAGCAAGAGTTTGGGCAACAGTCCTGAACCGCTTGAACTCATCGCCCAATACGGTGCCGATGGCGTTCGCATGGGAATGCTGCTGTGTTCACCCGCCGGAAACGACATTCTGTTTGATGAAAGTCAGGTTGAACAGGGAAGAAACTTCTGCAATAAAATCTGGAACGCCTACAGGTTGATTTCCGGCTGGAACAGCAGCGATGCCAATTCAAAACCCAACGAATTACAGGCACTGGAATGGTTTGAACAGCGTTGCGATGGGGTAGTGGCAGACATGGATAAGGCGTTTTCCGAATTCCGACTGAACGATGCGCTGATGCAGGTTTACAAACTCATTTGGGACGATTTCTGTTCTGTATTGTTAGAGGCCGTGAAACCTCCCATGGGTGAACCGCTTGCCGCTGAAACCCTTAAAAGGGTTCAAACCGCATTCGACACCCTGCTAAAATTGCTGCATCCTTTCATGCCCTTTATAACAGAAGAACTGCATCATGCCCTGCACCATCAGCAACCCGGCAAGGCCTGCATTGTTGAATCGTATCCTGTTGCAAAAGGACTGCCGCCCGCTTCTGAACTGCCCTTGAATTTGGTGACCGAAATCAGAATGGTGCGTAATTCGAAAGGCATTTCACCCAAAGAAACCCTGAATGTGGTTTTGATTACCGACAATGCTGTTTTTGAAAACAACCTGGCCATGATTGAAAAACTGGCCAATGCGAATATTCAAATAAACGGAACCAAACCCGAAACCGCTGTGTCGGTGTTGGTGGGTACATCTCAAGCTTTTATTGAGCTGAATACCACTGTTGATTTGGAAGCAGAAAAGAAGAGAATTCAAGAAGAGATGGCCTATTTACAGGGCTTTATGAAGAGTGTGGATGCCAAATTGATGAATGAAAAGTTTGTGGCCAACGCCAAACCCGAAATAGTGGAAAAAGAGAGGCAGAAAAAGGCCGATGCCCAAAGCAAAATTCAACAGCTGGAGCAGCAGTTGGGGAGTTTGGGGTAGACTGAACTACTTAAATCCAATGGGTTTTCTTTGTGTTATTGCAGGTTTAACCAGTTCTTCAATAATTTGATAAATGTTCCCAATGTGCTCGTTGTGTTCAATTTGATTTTGACTTAGTTCATCTATTTTCCTCATCAAATCATCATAATTAGTTGCCCATTGGCGTATTTTTACAAATACTCTCATAATCGAAATGTTTACTTGTACGGCTGTCGGGCTGTTTAAAACTGAAGACAACATAGCCACTCCTTGCTCAGTAAAAACATAAGGTAAATATTTTCTACTCTTGCCACGCACATTCTTTAAGGTCGCAGATTGCGACCTTAAAGAATCATTTTCATTTGTTGATGAAATTTGTACTTTCAAGGTTTCCCATTCATCCGAGGTTAATTGAAACATAAAATCCTCAGGGAACCGTTCTATGTTTCTTTTTACTTGCTCATTTATTCTTTTGGTTTCTACACCATAAAGTTCTGCCAATTCACTGTCAAGCAGTACCTTTTGATTTCGAATAAGGTAAATGGATTTGGAAATTCTAGTTTGAATAATGAGTTCAGAATTGTTGTTCATGAATTCGCTGCTATGCGAATTTAATGGAATTCGATAATTTTCTCAATAAAAAATTAGTCTATATTCTAATCAATCCTTCTTCCTCGTCCTCAATTTCGCCAAATGGTATTCGCCCAATTTGTTGCCCATTTCTTTCCCGTATTCAATTCCATCCATAAAGTGAATGCCTCCATACAATCGACTGATGCAGGCCTCGTTGGCGGCTTCGCGAAAGTTTTTGAATTTTCTCACGCCCAAACCAAATTCGTGTTCAGTGCTGTCGGTGAATGGGTACTCGCCAAACATGGAAGTGAGCACCGTTGCTGCAGTTGAGCTTACCACGCTGTGTCCGCTGGGATATTCCGGGAAGGAGGGCGTTTGAATGGGGGGCAGCCAGGTGCTGTCAATCAAATCGCGAATGGCAGTTTCAGGCCTGATATACTCGGTTTTGTATTTGGTATCCCAGCAAACAATAAAGGCATCGAGCAGGGCCGCACTCAACCGGGCGAATCCTTCGGCACTCTGAACCAGATTGTATTTCTTCTGCCTGGCTACGGTGCTGAAAATGCCCAGCCAGTGGCCTGATGG
>CANHCW010000190.1 GCA_947459165.1 Flavobacteriales bacterium | reverse complement strand
GCATCGGCATTTTCGGGCATACAATGCATAGGGTATCCTTTCAGCGTGAACGAAACATTTCAACGCCGCAATACCAACAGCGACAGAAACAATGCGTTCATCACCCTTCAAAAAATCCACAGCATTGCGCAGGCTGCGGGCAAACAAACAGTTGCATACATCAGCATGGCCTTTGGCAATCCGTACGGCGAAGAATACAATACAGCCGAAGTGATTGAATGGGCTCACCGAATGGCCGGTATTGGCGTTCAGACCATCAGTCTGGCCGACACCATTGGTTCAGCCAACGAGACCGACATAGCATATTTGTTCTCTAAACTTTCGGCTGATTTGCCACAAATTGAATGGGGAGCCCACTTTCATGCCGTTCCCGGGCAGTGGACATCAAAAGTAGAGGCAGCCTACCAACACGGATGCCGGCGTTTTGACGGAGCTGTGCTGGGTTTTGGTGGATGTCCTTTTGCCAAAGATCAACTAACCGGCAATGTACCCATGGAAGAAATGGTAGATTGGTTTAACGGGCTAATCGACACAGGCATTGATGTTGCCCGTTTGAAAGAATCAGTGAGCATAGCCGGTAGGGTTTTTAACCCTGTTATCGATTAATTCGTTTCATATTCTGCATCACCCTGGATAGGTTATCGCGGTAATTTTTACCTACGGGTATTTCACGCTTTCCAACAATAACAGAAGTGCTTTGAACGGCATCAATTTTATCAATGCCTACAATGTAGCTGCGGTGCAACCGAACGAACTTATCCTCGGGCAGGCCTTGTTCCATGCTCTTCATGGTTTGCAGGGTAACGATGCGCTTGTCATCGGAAATCCAGATTTTAACATAATCTGCAAAGGCCTCTACAAACTGAATTTCGTTGTATGCCACTTTCAGCAATTTACCGTCGCTTTTTACAAAAATTGAACCCTCTGCCAACTCCACATTTTCTTTGGGTTGTAGCTTTCTCAGTTCAAAATACTCTTCAATTCGCTTTACTGTCTGTTCGAATCTGTCGGGCGAAATGGGTTTGAGTAAAAAATCAAGCGCTGCAATATCAAAGGCCTCCGCGGCATATTCCTGATAGGCCGTTGTGAACACCACTACGCAGCCTTTGTCGCGGATGCTTCGGGCAAAATCAACCCCGGTTATGCCGGGCATGTTGATATCGGTAAAAATAACCTGAACGGGTTGTTCGCGAATGCAGTCAGAGGCTTCAATGGCATTTGAGCATTTGCGGCTTAGTCTTAGCCGGGGATGCCGCTGAATAAGGCTTTCAAGCACATCCAGAGCAAGGGGTTCGTCGTCTACGCAAATGCAGTTAATTTGATCTTCCATATCAGTTTTTTAAAATGAGTGAGGCTTTGTATTCCAATTCGGTATCGTCTATTTTCAATGAATATTTTCCACGGTAAAGCAAATCCAGTCGTTTTTTAAGGTTTACCATGCCTATACCGCCCGGGGCTTTGGATTTTGAAGTATTTTCAGCATTGTTCTTGCTGTTTGCCACTTCAAAAAAAGTTTCGTTCGGGGTTAATTTCAGTGCAATGCTGATCCACCCTTTTGACAGTGCGTTTTCAGCACCATGCTTGAAACTATTTTCAACAAAAGTAAGAAACAGCAGCGGAGGTACTTGCCTTCCGGCGGTTTCACCTTCCACAGAAAAATCGATTTTAACCCTGTCGCCAACCCTTATTTTTTCCAGGTCTATATAATCTTTTAGGTATTGAATTTCCTTTTCAACTGAAACCCTTCCATCGCCGCTTTCATAAAGCACATAGCGCAAAATATTGCTCAAACGCAACACCACTTCGGGCGCCTGTTCACTTTTTTTCAATGTGAGTGCGTAAAGGTTGTTTAAACTGTTGAATAAAAAATGCGGGTTGATCTGGTTTCTGAGAAATTTCAATTCCGTTTCAAGATTTACCTGCTGCAAGTGCTTGTTTATTTGCTCTTCCTGATACCAGTTTTTCAGTAGTTTCAGCACCATGCTGAGCATAACGGAAAAGAAAACCGACAATACAATGAGCAGAAAGAAATTCCATGACCATACCAAATTTTTCAAATCCTGGTTGTTGACCAGTTTGTGGGTGATAACGGCAATGGGGAAACTGGCAGCTACAATGGTTAAGGTGAGTAAAACACCGTAAACAAAGTGTCGCCGACGGTACAAAAACCGCCCCATAAGAATGTAATTGTTGAAATAACTAACAGCGGCGTGAAATGAAAGGATGAGGCCGGAAAACATAACCCATTGCTTGGGTGTACGACCGGGTTGAATGGCCAAAGCCACAAAAAGCGTGTAAATAATCCAGAAGAAAAAGTGGTAAATCCTGGCTTGCAGAACAACCTTGTAAAACTTTATGGCAAGGGATTTTCCGTTCAATACAACCTATGGATTATCTGTTGCCGCGGATGATGAGCAGCACCTGATAACCCCACTCAGCCAGACTGGAAGCCTGTTTCACCTTGGTTCCAAACTCGGCTTTTTGCTCAGTGGCCTGGGTTTCGGATTTGCAGTTGCCCGTTTCGCGACTGAAGTAAAGATTGGCAACCACAAAGCCAACTACATTTACAAGCAGAAGAATGACAATCAACTTCCAGGCGGGCATTTGTTTACCGTTTCCGCGGTTCATGCGTTCAAAATTAGGTTCAGTAAGCATATATCAAAACTCTTTCGCTTAAATGATGCAAAAAGGCGACCAAAAGTTACAGTTGATTGTCAGATTTTTGAAATAATTCAAAACTGCCAATAATCAGACACCAATTTGTACTGAAGATCCCGTGAAAGTTGAAACAGGATGGCTTTTTGACCCATGTCTGTTGCGGTGGTAAAAACACTTTTCTCCCTGTTTTCAAAAACCAGTGCTCCGTTATCTGAAACCAGCCCTACCCCACCATTAAAGAGAAACAAGGCCATTGAGGGTGATTTTGACGACAAAAGATTGCGGCTGTAAGGGAAAATGTGTCGCTTTTCTGAAAGCACCTCACTGCACAAGGTTTGAGCAATGTCGGTTTGGGCCACAATGCGGTTTACCTTTTTACCTGCAAGAGCCGGATTGAGGGCCGGCCCCCAGAAAAGCAACGGAATTCTAAAATTCCCCGGACGGTTGAAAGCCGTTTCGGGTAAACCCACATCCCTGCCATGATCGGCAACAAATACAAACACCATGTTTTTAAACCATTCGCGATTTCGTGCAGTTTGAATGAATTTTTTTATGCAATCATCTGTGTAGCGAATGCTGTTTAAAAATTTTGAATTGATATCACTACCGGAAAAATATTTGGGGCCGGGAACATCAAAAGGTTCATGACTGCTGAGGGTGAGCAGCACATGACAAAACGGCTGTTTCGCATTTTCGTTTAATTCAAGCAATTTACTGAAGGCGTGTTCGTCGTGGGCACCCCATTTTGAGGTAATTTGATTTGCGTTGTAATCGTTTTCATCGGCAATGGTTTGGAAACCGGAGGCGGCTAAATAAGATTTCATGTTGGCAAACGACAAATCGCCTCCATAAACAAATGCTGTTGGGTAACCCGCGCGACTGAAAAGACCGGGTATGGAGGGCAATTTAGCCGCCTTATCGGGCTCGTGCAGTATGCTCTGCCAGGGTTGTCCGGGCCAGCCGGAAATGGTGCAGGCCAATCCTTTATCGGTACGGTCGCCTTGAGAATAGGCGCGGGTAAATGCCAAACCCTGGGAAGACAGGCTGTCTAAAAAAGGCATGGCACTGAATTTTCCACCCAAAAATGCTGATGCTTCTGCCGTAAAGCTCTCGAGCATGATGATGCATACATTGGGGCGTTTTTGAATCGTGAGGGCTGTATCGGCGGGAAAAAGAGCTGAATATGCATCGTAACTGTTCTCAACTGACGGATTTTCGGGTTTAAAGTCAGAGGGTTTGGGTACATCGCTTTTGTTGAGAATATAATAACAAAAATTCCAGGCGCTGTTTACTGCCAGGGTGTTTTGCAGCGAATTGTTGGAAAACACCACCGTGCTTTGGCTGATGGGAATGGTGCCAAGCCCGCCCCTTGCGGCAATGAATGAAAGCGAACAAAGTGACAGAAATGCCGCTGAAGGTCTGAGCCAATCGCGGTGTGCCGCTTTATGCGGATCG
>CANHCW010000189.1 GCA_947459165.1 Flavobacteriales bacterium | reverse complement strand
AGAAACAATCCAAGCCCGGTTCCGGCGCTAATCCTCGTTCTTTCATCGCCAATGCGGTAAAACATCTTGAATATGTTCTTCCTTTCCTTTTCGGGAATGCCCGGCCCAAAATCGGTTATGCTCATGGCTACCCTGCCTTTTTGGATAAATGTTTTTACAATGACCTTTTCATTTCCCTCCGGACTGTATTTCACTGCATTGCTGATTAAGTTGCTGATGGCCATTTGAAGCAATTCCCTGTCACCCCTAATGATTAAGTCGGGCATGAAATGACATTCAATTTTGGTGGTTAATGGCAGTGAGGGTTTAATATCGACTATAATGTCGTTGATCAGCTCTTCCAGCACCAGGTCTTGTATCACTTTCTTTACCGTAATGCTCTGCACCCGGGTGGCCATCAGCACATTGTCAATAATGCGGGTCAATCGACTCATATTGTTGTCGGCCATGCCAAGAAGTTTGTTCAGCTGTTCATCGCTTCCTTTTATTTTTCGTTGTGCAGTTTGAATGGCCAGTTTTGTAGATGCTACCGGGGTTTTAAGTTCATGGGTTACCGCGAGCAAAAAGTTGTTTTGTTGCTGATTTATCCGCAAAACCCTGTCGAGGAAGACATACAATGCCAAAGCCAGCAAAAGCATAATAAGGGTCATGACGATGCCTTCATAAATCCAGCTCTCTACTTTTCTGCGGTATTTGTCCTCTTCTTTTGCCAGCAGACTGGGTTTGATTTTCACACTCGCTATCTGATCGAAAGGTTTGCCCGGGTGAAAGGTTACATCGTAATATGGGTATTTTGGAAGAAGCGCCTTAAGCAGCGCGACCGTGTCAACATACATTGGGGTTCCCCGGTAAACAAAAGCGAGAGAATCCGGACCTTTAAATTTACCTGAAAACATATTGTGTAAAATGTCTCCGGCAAGGTGCAGACTGTCGGAACGATACAATTGAACTTTCAGCTCTCTTTCGCGGGCAGAGTAGTTGGTTAGACTGATGGTCCACCATACAAATGCCGCAATCATATACAGCACCACAAATACAATGGCTATTGATAATTTGGTGCGGGGTGCAATTTTCATAAAGGGTTATTATTGCAAAAGTAGAGGGTTAAGCAAAACAAGACTATTTTTACCAACGATTTTACGCAATTATGTCGAACGGAATTTCCCCTGAATTTTTGAATGAACTGTTGCATGCAGTAGGCAAGGAAAATGTAATTATAAATGCCGCTGAACTGGACAAATATGGCAGAGATTATACAGAAGACCTTTTTTTCAGTCCTTCGGTAGCGACAACTCCCGACACTGCCGAAAAGGTGGCCACCATACTGGCATTGTGCAACAAACACCGTATTCCTGTTTACACAAGAGGCGCCGGCACAGGACTTTCAGGCGGAAGTTTGCCTGTAAAACCCGGACTGGTATTAAGCACCGAAAAACTCAATCAGATCATTTCAATCGACACCCATAATTTTCAGGCAACTGTTCAGCCCGGCGTCATCAATCAACATTTTCGCAATGCTGTTGAAGCCCTGAATTTGTATTACCCGCCCGATCCCGCCAGCCGCGGCAGTTGTTTTTTGGGAGGGAATATAGCCCACGGGAGTGGAGGCCCCAGGGCCGTTAAATACGGTACCACCCGTGATTATGTGCTGAATCTGCAAGTGGCTTTGCCCAACGGTGAACTCATTTGGACAGGTGCAAACACTGTAAAAAATTCAACAGGGTTTAACCTCACTCAGCTTATGGTGGGAAGCGAAGGATTGCTGGGCGTGGTCACTGCCATCGTGTTTAGATTGGTTGCCCTTCCCAAAAAGAATTCGTTGTTGCTGGTTCCCTTTGCTACTGCCTCAGAAGCCGCTGCAGCGGTGAATGAAGTGTTGCTTACCGGAGTGGTTCCCTCAGCCCTTGAATTGATGGAAGAATCAGGGGTGAAAATCAGTTCCGAAGCCACCAACACCCCTTTCCCTATTGTAAATGGAGCCGCATTCTATCTGCTGATTGAGCTAGATGGCGACAATACCGATGCCCTGTTCGCAGATGCTGAAAAAATTCTGCCTGCATTAGAGAAAAGCGGAGCCATCGATGTGCTTCATGCGGATAATTCAGCGTTGAAGGAACAATGGTGGAAAGTTCGTCGTTCCATTGGCGAAACCGTAAAATCCCGATCGGTTTACAAGGAAGAAGACACGGTTGTGCCCCGCGCTTATTTGCCACAATTGCTCACATCTGTAAAGGAAATAGGGCAGAAATACGGGTTTGAATCGGTGTGCTACGGACATGCGGGTGATGGCAATCTGCACATCAACATTTTGAAAAACAACCTAACCGATGAACAATGGAATACAGAAGTTACCCGAGGTATTGTTGAAATTTTTGAGGTTTGCAAACGCCTGGGCGGTACCATCAGTGGTGAACACGGCATTGGTTTGGTTCAAAAACCCTACCTGAACATTGTTTTCGATGCGGAGCATTTCCGACTGATGCGCGGAATCAAAACAGTTTTTGACCCGAATCACATCCTCAATCCTGGCAAGTGGATTGACGAATAATCAACCCAATTCAAATTTTCGGTTCAGCGACCAGGCCTCCGGTTTGGCATCAAACAACACCTTGGTTTTAGCCCAGGTAGCGTTAAACAAATCCGAATGGCGGTATGACTCAAGGTCGCCGGCATCATTCCAGTAACTGTAAGTGAACAGCACTGCCGGATTGTCGGCATTTTCCAGCAACTCAAGCCTCAAACAACCCGGAAATGCCCTGATTTTTTCAGCCGATTCCTCAAAAATATTTAGAAAGACAGGAACCAATTCAGGCTTAAAAGTCATTTTAACAATTCGAATAATCACAGCGCTAAATAAGGGTTAAACTCAAGTAAAATAGTTTTTTGTTCGTAAAGTCCCAGGTATTGTTTGGCCGACCCTCCGTTAAATGCAATTTGCAGAAAATCGCCCGGTCCGAAAAATGCCACAGGCAAACCAAGCGGAACTTCATTTACATGGGCATGTATGCGGCTGATTTCCTGATCCACTGTGGGCAGTCTGAAGCGAAATGGCCTATTGTCTCTGACGCGGTTGAACTCATCTTTTTTCAAATTGAAAATGGCACTGCCGTCTGCGGTGTTGCACAAAACCCCGAGTCGCATGGAATTGCCCTGCAATGTAGGCACCACAAAACTTGCCTTTTTGGGCATCTCTTTAACGGGGAAGGGAATCTGCGACATATCTGCACCTACAAGGGTTTTGACTGCAGGAATGAATATCTGTTCAAACGGATCGAACAGAGTGGTAGGCACTTCAAGCCGGTAAAAAACCGCATCCTCGTTGTCAACAATCAGCGGCAGCAGACCGTTATCGGGTGCCAAAATCCATCCGTCGTTCCAAGGTGTAGCGAGGAATATAGGTGCATCTTCAGCCCTCAGAGAAATGTTGCAAATGTGAATTGAACCCGGAGCAAAGGAATCAAGTACCATTTTCATGAATACAGCCGCAGGTACAACATAACCCTTTTGGGCGCCGGAATAGCTGCATATCACCTTGCTTTCAGGGAAATTTTTGTTCAAAATCGCCTGGGCAATGGTGTTTTCAACAGCATATTGACCGAAATCGGCAAGCAGGTGAATGTTTTTTCCTCTATCCAAGCGCTGTTTGGGTATATTTGTGCAAAAAAAACAAAATTTCCTATTGGCAGAAAGAGTTTATACCCTCGAAATAATTAATCCACAGGTTTTCTATGGTGTCAACAATTCTAATCTAAACACCATAAAATCTAAATTTCCCAAGCTGCAATTTGTTGCCCGAGGCGATGAAGTGAAGGTACTTGGCGAAGAATCGGAGCTGGAAGAATTTGCCAAAAAAATGGAATTGCTCGAAAAATATTATCTCAAAAGGGGAGAACTCAATCAGCATACCCTGAACGAAGTTTTTGGCAACGGAAATCCAAATCCGGCCTCGGAAATTGAGGACAACGACACCTTGCTCATCGGCACCCGGGGTCAAAAGATAAAAGCCCGCACAGCCAATCAGCGGGCGATGGTGAAAACAGCGGTAAAAAATGATATCATATTTGCCATCGGTCCGGCCGGTACAGGCAAAACCTATACAGCTGTGGCGATTGCCGT
>CANHCW010000188.1 GCA_947459165.1 Flavobacteriales bacterium | reverse complement strand
TCCCATATCCAAAACCACAATTATTGCGGTAAACGCCCAAAAAGGCACGGCAATTTTGTCGTACTGACTGTAATTGTTTAAACACGCGTGGGTATAGTAAGTAACAAGTCCCAGCAGGGCAATCAGGGCTGTTATTCTGGCTTGTCTTTCTGTGTGTTTATAAATCACGCGGAAAGCCGCGGCCATGGTCAGCAATGTAATGCCAATCCACAAAGCCATACCTGGAAATCCCGTTTCACTCATGGCGCTGAAATATTCGCTGTGCGCATCGCCCAAATCTCCCGTATTGGTGCTGATGATGGTCATTTCACTGCTTTGCTGGTAAGTGCCGTATTGAAAGACATAGGTTCCGGGGCCAAATCCAAACACAGGCCTTTCCGATACCATTCTTGAAGCGCATTTCCAGCGGTTAATGCGTTCCAGGTTGCTGGGATCTGTGGTTATGTTGCTCACCGATTTTACATGCCCTTGCAATTCATCGCTGCTGCCCTGTTTGTTGGCTTCAAGGTTGTATAAAATTTGCTCCTGATTGATTAAAAAATAAGAACCTGCTGCCACAATCCCCAGCAAAATCCAGTCGAAGCGCATGCGAAGTTTTAGCATGGCGAAGACACCCATCGCAGCAATCAAACTCAGCCATGTAGCCCGGGTGTAACTCACCACAATGCCAAAAAGCAAAACGAGCAGAAAGAATCCCAACAGTGGCGCCCAGCCCGGTTTAATGCCAAATACCCCACCGTTGACGGTATAAAAAAACAATACACTCACGCAAAAGGCAATGGCCGCGGCATACATACCGTGATCGGGAAAAAAAGGCCAGCTGATGCCGTAACTCGCGCTTCTTACAAAACCATCTGCAGCGTGTTTGGTAAGGGTGTAAATAACCAGAATCAAGGTGGTTACGCTAAGGGCGGCAAAAAAGAAGTGAATGTTGGCATTTCGCCTGAAAAGCCACAATCCACCCAAAAAGAACAATACAATGTACCAGGTTCTTGCAATGCTGAATTTCACACTAACCAATGGCATGCTGCTAAATGCCGTGCTAATCCATATCCACAAAAAGTAGCCCAGAACGCAAATAACAACCGGGTGCTTCAACATGGCCGTATGAATATTTCCCATGTAAAAAAAGCGAAACGCCAGCAGCAGAAATAGAAGGATGAACAGCGGTTCAGTGGGCAAGGCCAATCCCAAGCCCCCGCCAATGTCGTTTACATTGATTGATAGTGGAGCCATAGCCCCTGCCAGTAACAAGAACTTTTCCGTGCGGTAAACAGCAAAAAGCATAAGTGCCACCGCCACCGGAATAAGGAAAATAAAGTAAACTTCCTTCATCGCCGCCCAAAAGCCACACAAACCCAGCAGCAGCGCCAGGGCCATCAACAGGTAGGGTGGGCGTGATGTGTTGGTATTAAGCAGCAACGGCAGTCTTCCGTTTCAGATACAATACTTCGTACAGCAACAACAACACGGAAATGGCGGCAAAGGTGGTGAGCAAAGTCATCAACAGCAAAAAGGTGCGCTTTGGCCAGGCCTTGATTTCCGGCTTTGAAGCAGCACTCACGGTAAACTTGTGAGACATGTTTTCTTTCACATCCACCAGTCTTTTTTCATACTGGGCAATCAAATCACTTTCCTTAATGGCTTCCTGCTGAATCAGTTCGTTCAATGCAATAAAGTCGCCACCGTGGCTTACCAGCGTTTTTTGTTGTTCCATTAAATCAGTCACCCGGCCGGCCTGCCCCATGGCTTGAGCTTTGTAAATTTCCTCTGCCAGCGCACGGCTCTGTTCCTCGTAGTTGGTTACACCTTTTTCGCCCAGTCCCCGCAGTTGGTCTTTCAATCCTTGCAGTTTGTTTTGCTTCTCTTTCAAGGCTCTTTCAACAATCGATAGGGCAGGATCTGCAATTTGCTTTTGAATTTCAGTTTTTACCGTATCGTATAGTGCCGCAATGCCGTTGGCAATATTGGCAGCCATTTGAGGGTCTTCGTCCAGCACCTCAATTTTAATGCTCAGGTAACGGGTTCTGGCAAAATTGATATTCTCTTCAATCTTATAGGAGAGTGCAGTTTGGGGCTGAGATTCTTTTTTGGGGTCGATTCCGTAATGCTTAAGCAGGTTGAAGTTGCGCACCAGTCTGCTTATCAGTTCACTGCTTTGTAAAACCTGAAGGGCTTTTTCTGCCTCTTCCTCTTCACCAAATTCCAGCGGGTCTTTCTGCCTTTGGTTGAGTTCTGTTAGCAGGGCATTGGAAATTGAGTTGTTGGTGGTTGGATAAAAAATATGTGTGGCTTTGTATTTGGGTTTGGTAATCAGCGGGCTGCTAATGATGACCGACAAAACACCTGCGGCAACGCACACCATAGCGATGGTTTTGCGCCAGCGCCAAAAAAAATTCACCACATCACCCAGGTTTACGGGTTTTTCAATGTCTTCAGGTTGAATAAGATTGTCGGTTTTACCCAGATTGATTTTCATACTCTAATCGGCAAAGTTATGAGTTAGCTACTAAACGAAACTCAATTGGCAGTATTGTACAGGCATCCTCTTTCTTTTCCACAATAAAAAATAAAGGTTTTACAGGTCGAAGAATTTCAGCACACTCGCATATTCACTGTTGTTCTCGCGGTTGTAGTCTTCCGACATGAAGGCGTCAATCACCCTGTAACCAAAGCGATTCAGGCTGGCTGCCACGCCTTTCACCAAAGTGGTATTGAGCTTTAAATTGATGAGCAAATTGCCCGCCTCGCTGTTGTTCACCATCATTCCCAGCACATTGGCACCGTTTTCTTCAACCAAGCGCATGATATGCGATGGTGCGAAATCACGGGGATCAACCTGAACCACGATAATGGCCCCAATGCCTTTGTAGGTGAGAGATTGCGAAATCAATTCGTGAATGCGTCTTTGATCGATGATTCCAATTACCTGATTCTGATCATTGACAACAGCCATCACCTGAAGATCTGAAGCAGCGAGCAAGGGTACAATTTCGTACAGGTGCTGTTGCTCTAAAGCACGGGGCGCATGCGGATTGAAGGGAACCAGGGTTTCCAGCTTGGTATCAGGAGCTTCGTGCATCAGTTGAATGGCACGGGCATAATTTACCAGTCTCTGATTCTCCACTACCGGCAATTCCGAAACGCGGTGCTCGGTCATGAAATCCAGAGCCGCGGCCACAGTATCGCCGGGCCTCAATGCTGACAAACTTTCGTGTATGAGTGAGCCTGCGTTCATTCGCAATGCAAAGTTAGAGACAAGCCCGTTCAAAATGTTGAATCAATGTAAAAAAGCAATTTCGTTGAGTTAAAGTTTGGTATTCGTTAAGCAAAAATGTTTGAATCACCAGTTGTGCGAATCCTCGTTCCACCAGGTATTGTGCAGTTTCATGGCAGTTTCAAGCAGATGCCTGGCGCAACCCTGACCACCGGCAACGGGCGAAATGTAGCGGCAAATTTCTTTAATATCCGATGCGGCATCGGCAGGGCAGCAGGAGAGGCCAACTTGCTGAAGAATTGGATAGTCGGGCATGTCGTCGCCCACATAAGCCACAAGGTTGGGTTGAACATTAAACACGCGGCAAACTTCTTTAAATGCAGCAATTTTGTTATTCTGTCCAAGGTAAATTTGCTCAATACCCAATCCGCGAAAGCGATTGAGCATGCCTAAGCTGTTGCCTCCGCTAATGATGCCAATGTTGTAGCCTTGCTTAACTGCATGCTGTAATGCATAACCATCTTTGATATTCACACTACGCAACATGTGGCCTTCCTCTGTAACAAGCACCGAGCCGGGTGTAAGCACACCATCAATGTCAAAAATAAATGTTCTGATGTTTTTCAGTTGATTCAGAATAGGTTCATCCATGCGGCAAAGTTCATGGTTTTGGTGAACAGTTTTAGAACAGTTTAAAGTGAACAGTTTGTGCATTGTCCATGCCTGAATAAAATTGACCGTATTTTAGGTTTGGTGTTGATTCAGCAGTTGTCCCGTTGAGCTTGCCGAAGCGCGGCAACTGCTTCGGCCTTACCCTTCGACTTGCTCGGGATGAAGATGCACTCAAAATACTCTCTTAAACTCATGAACTATTAAACTATTCACCACTAAACTATTAAACCAGCCTTCGACTTACTAAGGATGACGGGCCTCTATAAAAATAGTTCCGTGTGA
>CANHCW010000187.1 GCA_947459165.1 Flavobacteriales bacterium | reverse complement strand
GTTTGTTTGCCCGCAGCCTGCGCAATGCTGTGGATTTTTTGAAGGGTGATGAACGCATTGTTTCTGTCGCTGTTGGTATTGCGGCGTTGAAATGTTTCGTTCACGCTGAAAGGATACCCTATGCATTGTATGCCCGAAAATGCCGATGCCCTAACCGCCCCCCGTTCGTTGGCAGCAATCACAAGCAAACGGGTGTTGTTCTCTGCCGCTGTTTCTGCAATTTGTTCAATCACCTCTGCTGTGTCTGCCATTTGAGGCACCGCCGAGGGGTTTACAAAGCTGCCGCAATCAAGGGTGTCGAAACCGCACTGCAGCAAAGATTTCATCAACTCCACCTTTTGTTCGGTAGGAATGAAAACCCTGATGCCCTGCATGGCATCGCGCGGACATTCGACCAGCTTAATCACAGATAATCGAAAAAGTACTGGCTGATTTTTTTGTACAGATGCGCCCTGTCGGGGCCCATCACATTGTGTTTGTGACCCGGATAAACGAAGTAATCCAGGTTTACATTCATGTTTTTTATGGCCTCTTTTACATACAGCAAACTGTGCTGCATTACCACCACATCGTCATCCATGCCATGTATCATCAGCAGTCGACCCCTGAGTTTGTCAACATAATTGAGAAGATTTGCTTTTTTATATCCCTCCGGATTTTCAGAGGGTTTGTCCATGTACCTTTCGGTGTACATAATTTCGTAATACTGCCAGTCAATCACCGGGCCACCGGCTACACCCACGGTAAAGGTTCCGGGACTGCGGGTCATCAACGATGTGGTCATGAACCCTCCGAAACTCCAGCCGTGCACTCCAATGCGGTTTGAATCGACCCAGCCGAAGCGCTTAAGCCTTTCTACCGCCGCCAGCTGATCTTTCATTTCCTGGGTGCCAAGCTGCCTGTGGGTAACGCTTTCAAATTCAAAGCCACGGTTGGCGCTGCCCCGGCTGTCGATGGTGTAAACTACATATCCATTTTGCGCCATGTAATACATCCACAAATTGCCACCGCCCAGCCAGGTTTCGGTAATGAGCTGAATATGTGGGCCGCCGTAAACATAAACCACAACAGGGTATTTCTTTTTGGGATTGAAATCGGGAGGGAGGTAACAGCGGGTATACAGGGGAATACCGTCAACCAATATGGGGTCGATTTTCATTTCTCCCAGTTTGTAATCTTCAATGGGATTGGGCGATTCGAAAACCGAATTCACCAAAGTGCCGTCGTACTTAAACACCATGTATTTTTTGGGATCTTTGGTGCTTGTAAACACATCCATCAATATGCCGGAGTGGTGGTTGAGCATAATTTTGTGAGTGCCCTTGCCTTTGGTGATTTTTTTGGGTTTAAAATCTTTGTCTTTGATTTTGAGCATGTAAGTATGCCTTTCCAGCGGGCTCTCCTGAGTGCCTTCGTAATACAACCATTCACCGTCTTTGCTAAAGCCCAGAAAATCGGTTACCACCCACTTGCCTTTGGTGAGTTGCACGGGCTCTTTCTTTTCGCCGAACAGATAAAGATGGTTGAATCCGTCTTTTTCGCTGAAAAAGATAAACTTTTCATTGCTTTCAGGTAAAAAGAAAACCGGATTTTCGGGTTCAACATAGCGGGCATTTTTTTCTTCGTATAAAACCTTGTCCAGCATACCGTCGCTACTGCGGTAGCGGCGCAATTGCATGTGATTTTGTTCGCGGTTAACCCACGCCAGGTACACAAACAGGTTGTCGGGGCTCCAGGTTATGTTGGTTAGGTACTGATCGTATGCTCCATCGGTTTTCAGGTACAGCATTTCTTCGGTAAGGGTATTGTAAATACCTACCGTTACGGTGTGGCTGCTATCGCCTGCCATGGGATAGCGAAATTTGGAAGAACTTGCCGGCCGTGGGCTTACATCAACCAGCGGGTATTGGGTTACCCTTGATTCTTCCATACGGTAGAATGCAAGGCGAGATCCGTCCTTGCTCCAGAAAAGCCCTTTGTCTATGCCAAATTCATTGCGGTGCACCGCTTGTCCGTACACAATGCCATCCTGTGCATCGGTGGTGAGTTTACGGTTACCCGCAGCGGTTGTTACAAAAAGGTTTCCCCCTTCAATACTGGCTGTATTGAGGGAGATATCGGCCACCTCAATGATTTCAGGGTTGGCCAGAAATTTGCGTTTTGAAATTACCGTCTTGTCTTCTGTGTTGTAAACGAACAGACGGTTTCCGGCCACAAACCAGAATTCTTTACCACTCTTCCAGGTAATGGCCGGAAGAGAAGTGAGATTGCCATCTTCGGCAGCTACCAGCGATGCGAGTTTATCGAGTGTAACAATGGTATCGTCTTTTTTACTGAACGGATCGGTGGCTACAATGGCTTTGCCACGCGTTTGGCTGAACCTGTGACTTTCAGGAATCCATTGCACTGCCCGCAGCGATTGCGGATACAGTTTGGGGCTGAAACAATCTTCAATGGTGAGTAGTTTTTCCTGCGCGCTTAGACTGCCAAGGCTGAATAGCAAAAACAGCAATGTTGAGTTTTTAATGATAGACATTTTTTCTTACCGAAATAGCAGTGCAAATTTGCCTCCAAATTCACAGGAATGCAAAACGCGAAAGAAATCATTCAAAATGCTTGGCAAAACAGGGAATTGCTAAAGGAAAAGGAAACTTTAGCATGTGTAGAATATGTAATTGAGGAACTGGATAAGGGTAGGTTAAGGGTGGCGGAGCCGAATAAAAATGAAAATGGTGATGTGGAGAGCTGGCAAGTAAATGATTGGGTGAAACAGGCGGTGATTATGTACTTTCCAACCAGACAAATGGAAACCATGCATGCCGGGCCCATGGAATTTCACGATAAAATGAGGTTGAAAAGCGACTATGCCAAACTCGGAATTAGGGTGGTGCCGCATGCGGTAGCCCGATACGGTGCCTTCATTTCACCCGGCGTGATTTTAATGCCTTCGTATGTAAACATTGGCGCCTATGTTGATAGCGGAACCATGGTGGATACCTGGGCTACCGTGGGCAGCTGTGCCCAAATTGGTAAAAATGTGCACTTGAGTGGGGGCGTGGGTATTGGCGGAGTGCTGGAACCTGTGCAGGCCGCCCCGGTAATTGTGGAAGACGATTGTTTTGTGGGTTCGCGCTGCATTGTGGTGGAAGGAGTGCGCGTGGGCAGGGAAGCGGTGCTGGGTGCAGGACTGACGCTGACCATGAGCACCAAAATTATGGATGCCCAAACCGGAGAAGAATTGCCCCGTGGGTACATTCCACCCCGCAGTGTGGTGATTCCCGGAAACATGAAAAAAACATTTGCCGGCGGTGAATTTTATGTGCCCTGCGCCCTCATTATTGGGCAACGCAAGGCCAGCACCGATACCAAAACCACACTGAACGACGCACTCAGAGAATTCAATGTAGCCGTGTGATGCGCATAGGGTTTGATGCCAAACGATACTTTTACAACCGCACCGGATTAGGCAATTATAGCCGGGTGGTGGTGGATTCGCTGGCCCAAAACCAACCCGACTGCAATTTTTATCTGTTTGCCCCCGGAAAACCTGATTGGCAAGCAAAATGGCCCAATTTACACTTGCACACCCTGCCCAACCGTTTTCCATGGCAACGGGTATGGGGCGTGGCCAAACATGCGCAGCAGGAGCAAATTGATGTGTTCCACGGTTTGAGCAACGAAATTCCAGCCGGTTTGAAACGCAGAAACATCAAATCGGTGGTAACCATTCACGATGTGATTTTTAGGCGTTATCCTGAGTATTACAAGGCGATAGACCGTTTTATTTATGACCGTAAAACGGCTTTTGCCGTAAAACATGCTGATGTGGTGATTGCCACAAGCCACGCCACAGCCAATGATTTGCAGGAATTTTACGGGTTGGATGCTGGCAGGGTGCAGGTGATTTACCAGCCCATTGATGCCAGTTGGTACAACTTTGAAACCGGCGATGTGCAAATGGAACGGCCATATTTCCTGTACATCAGCAGTTTTACGCAGCGCAAAAACCATGGCACGCTGATACAGGCATTCAGTACCATACACAAACAAACCGACTGCGATTTGGTGCTTGCCGGGGCAACCGGTGAAACACTGGAGCTGTGCAAGCGGTTTGTGAAAAACGAGGGATTGACCGGCAGGGTTCACTTTGAAGCGGACTGCGAGCCGGGCAGATTGCGGTTGCTGACCCAGCAGGCCAAGGCCTTTGTTTACCCGAGTTTGTTTGAAGGATTTGGCATTCCGCTGGCGGAAGCGGCGGCGAAGGGTTTGCCGCTTGCGGTCTCAGATAC
>CANHCW010000186.1 GCA_947459165.1 Flavobacteriales bacterium | reverse complement strand
TGACGGGCGCGAAAGCGTGAGCTTTTTGGTGAGGGTAAAAACCCTGCTTGAAAACCCCGAAATGATGCTGGACGGAAAACGCCCCGAACAAAGCGTACTGGGACTGTAATCCCGGCAATAAAACCCAAGCGATGCACAGCCACGGGCATTATCACGACCACAACCATTCGCACGCTGCTTATCAAGGCAGTATGAATACCCGGGCATTCATCTTGGGCATTTTGCTCAACTCTACTTTCGTTGTCATTGAATTTTTGTATGGATATTGGTCAAACTCGCTGGCCTTGATGGCTGATGCAGGTCACAACCTGGGCGATGTGGCCGGGCTTGCCATTTCACTGCTAGCCTTTCAAATGGCGGCAAAATCACCAAACTCGAAATATACATTTGGCTACAGCAAAGGCACCATTTTGGCATCATTGGCCAACTCCATTTTATTGCTGCTGGCAGTGGGTTCCATTGGCTACGAAGCAGTACACCGGCTTTTCAGACCGGAACACCCTCAATGGCAAACCATCAGCCTGGTGGCAACAATTGGTATTGTGATCAACACCTTAACTGCATTGTTGTTTATGAAACGCAGTGAGCTGAACAACCGCGCTGCCTTTTTACACATGGCAGCTGATGCAGGTGTTTCTGCAGCGGTGGTTTTGGGCGGATTTTTGATAGAGCTGACCGGCTATGCCCAAATTGACCCCATTATTTCATTGTTAATCTGCGGAGTGATTGTGGTGGGTTCATGGCGACTGCTTAAGAGCAGCATGCGCCTTTCGCTGGACGGTGTTCCACAAAACATTGACCCCGACAAAATAAGGCAGAGTGCTTTGGAAATTGATGGGGTGCGCGACATTCACCACCTGCATATTTGGGCCATGAGCACCACCCGCAACGCCCTAACGGCCCACCTGTTGATTCGTGAAGGAATGACTTACGACGAGGTTCACAAACTGAAAAAGAACATCAAGCACGCATGGCAACACCAAAACATTCAACACGCCACCATTGAAACCGAAACCGAGCACCACGACGATTGTGAAGATTGTCATACCGCCGGTTCATTTGACTGATATGAAAAAAGGCCTGCTAATAGCCTTGCTGACGCCATTCATTGGCTTTGCACAGCAACCCGAACTAATTCCCGCACCGCAAAAAATGGAGGCGACAGGCAAATCCTTTGTCTGGAAACAGGGCATGTCTTTTTACTGCCCACCGGCCTTTGAAAACACACCATGCAAATTGACCATCTGGGGTCTGGTACACATTTACAAAAGTGCCAACGCCAAAAAGGCCAATGTTGTAGTAACTGCGTTGCCCAAACCACGGGGCTACCATTCAGAATATTACAAGCTCAGCATCACACCCAAACAGATCCGCATTGCGGCCTACACCGACACCGGTGTTTTCCGCGCCTGCATGACGCTTTTACAGATGCTGCCTGCTGACTATGTCCAAACTAAGCAAACAGGTTTTCCCTTGCCCTGCGTAAACATTGAAGACCGGCCTGCTTTTAATTACCGCGGTCTGCATTTGGATGTTTGCCGCCACTTCTTCCCCGTTTCTTTCATCAAGCGGTACATTGATGACATGGCCCTTTTCAAGTACAATGTATTTCACTGGCATTTAACCGAAGATCAGGGTTGGCGAATTGAGATTAAGAAATACCCCAAACTGACCGAAGTGGGTGCATGGAGAAACGGCAGTCAGAAGGGCCGCTACGCAGAACATCGCTTTGATTCACTGCGATATGGCGGTTTTTATACTCAGGAGGAAGTGAAAGAGATTGTTGAATACGCGCGGCAGCGCTACATTACCGTGATTCCGGAAATTGAAATGCCCGGACACTCACTGGCGGCATTGGCGGCTTACCCGCAATTGAGTTGCACCGGCGGACCGTTTGAAGTAGCAAAAGGTTGGGGCGTTTTTGATGATGTTTATTGTGCCGGCAACGACACAACGCTGAATTTTTTGAAAGATGTGCTGTCGGAAGTGCTGACGCTGTTCCCCTCTAAATACATTCACATTGGTGGCGATGAATGTCCGAAAACCCGCTGGAAAATCTGCCCCAAATGCCAAAATCGCATGAAACTAGAGGGCTTAAAAGACGAACACGAATTGCAGAGCTGGTTTGTGCAGCACATTGAAAAATGGTTAAATGAAAAAGGCCGCAGCATCATTGGCTGGGATGAAATACTGGAGGGCGGACTGGCACCCAACGCCACCGTAATGAGCTGGCGCGGCACTGCGGGAGGTGAAGAAGCCGCCAAACAAGGCCACAATGTGATTATGACACCCGGAAAACCCTGCTATTTTGACCATTACCAAAGTAAAGACAGCACAGAGCCGATTGCTATTGGCGGTTACAACCCTTTGCAGGCTGTGTATGACTATAGTCCTGTGCCCACATCCTTGGGTGACCTGAGCACCCATGTTTTAGGGGCACAGGGAAATGTGTGGACTGAATACATGGAAACCGAGGGCCATGTGGAGTACATGGTGTGGCCCCGAGCAGCTGCACTGGCGGAAGCCTTGTGGACCGGAACGGGCCGCGATTACCAAAAATTCTTAAAAAACCTGCCTTCCACCATGAAACAACTTGAAACCCGCGGGGTGAACCACGCCCGTCACTTTTCTAAAAAGCCTTGATCGTTTAACAAGTGCCACACCGTGGTGATTTGCAATTTACCCCTGCTTACTGGCGAATATATCTTGAGGGTTCTGCCGGGGGCGTAATCTAGGGCATTGCCGACAAAATCAAGCAGTTTGCCATTTTGCACAAACATCAATCCCATAACCGGCACTTTTGACAATTTTACCGTTACCCAATCGCCTTTGCGTTTC
This sequence comes from Flavobacteriales bacterium, assembly GCA_947459165.1. Lineage (GTDB taxonomy): Bacteria > Bacteroidota > Bacteroidia > NS11-12g > UBA955 > RGEC01. The sequence continues at coordinate 1,493 of CANHCW010000186.1, read as the reverse complement.
AGGATGATGCGCGGTTTGGGAAGGGTTTTGGCATCCAGATTGAGGTTTATGCCCCTGGAATCGCCGCTAAATAGGTTTTGCATGGCAAACCAAGCGGCCTTTTTGTTGCCCGCAAAATCTATGGAGCTCCAGGTAATGCCGGGCCACACATCGTTTAATTGCCAGTACAATGTTCCGCCACAAGCAGGACTGGTTAGATGCGCCTTGCCTGCCCGAAACAAAGCCCGCGACTGCAGGTATTGCGAGAGTAGAATGAACGACTGCGTATCTTTCGGTAAAGCACCAAACTCCGCCATCATGTAGCCGTTCAGCAGTTTTAACCCTTTGTAGGAAAGCATGCGGCTTTCGGGCTTATCCTTACCAAAATACCGCCGTACACAATCCAGCGATGGCCATGAAGGCATGCCGTATTCACTGGCAAAGCGGGGCACAAGCCGGTCAAAATCGCTGATGGGTCTTTCGCCATGCCAAACAAACCACAGGTGGTTGTCGCCATTTTTCATTTCATCGGCGGGCGCCCAGTTGCTTACCGGTGTTGAATTTAAATACGGCGTATTGGGATCGGCTTCGGCAAATACCTTGGGCAAATCCAGGTTGAACATGTAACGGTAAGTGGCCACCATTTGCTGCGAGTCGGATTTTGACCAGCCGTGGGTTTGACTCCAGCCCCAGTTTTTCAGCGCCACATCTATTTCATTGTTGCCGCAATACAGCACCACAGATGGGTGAACCCGCAGTCGTTTGGCAACAGCCACCGCCTCGAGCAATGTGCGCTTGCGGAACGGCCCGTCGTACGGATATACCGTGCCGCTGTACATCAAATCTTGCCAAACCAGCATACCCAAACTGTCGCACAGGTTGTAAAAGCCTTCGTCCATCAACCCGCCACCGCCCCAAACCCGAAGCATGTTGTAACCAGACTGATGCAACTGCCTCAACAGGCAGTTCGGTCCTTTGTACCAGGCCATTCTCTTCCCTTCCGACTCGAAACCCTGCGGGGCGATGACGCTGGCGCCGTGTGTTTTTATTTCACGACCATTGATGACAAAGCGAAACTCCTGACCAATTGAATCGGTATTTTGCCTAAGCTCGGCCTTGCGAAAACCCAAGGACTGACGGGTGCTGAAAGTATCACCTTGACATATGGCAATGGCAGTAAAATCATAGAGCAAACCACCCCGGCCGGGCTGCCACAAAACCGGGTGCGGAATGGGAATTAAAAACGAAAGCTCGTTGTTACCTTCTTTCAGTTCAACCGTGGTATCAAGGCGGTGAAAAAGCCCTTCAACCGGCCCTTTTATGGCCATGTTCAACTGAACAAGGCGGTTTGAATCGGAGTACAGAAGCCATCTTACGGCAGCACCGCCTTTGTCTTGCAAGGCCTGACATTCGAGCACAGCCATTTTGTTAAACGCATACAGTTCAGGCACCGCACCCAAACCGCCCAGCACCTTTCTTTCGGCAATATCCCAGCCGAACTGCACGGGCGGTTT
>CANHCW010000185.1 GCA_947459165.1 Flavobacteriales bacterium | reverse complement strand
GTACAATACCACAAAACAAAGTAAGATGGTTCCTGCATTCACCAGCATCAAGTGAAACGAATTGAGTTCTATCAAAACCCGATCAACATAATAGGTTTCCGTATTCAGTAAAATCAAACCGAATTCATCTTGAATGTAAGCCAGTCCCAAGCCAAGAAAATTGCCTAACAATAGGCCCAATCCCACAATGAACAAAACCTGAAAAATAAAAATCTGCCTGATGCCCCCATTTTTTGCCCCCAGAGCCTTCAATGTACCAATCATGGCGGTTCTTTCGGTTACCAATATCAGCAGCGTAGTGCACATGCCAATACCTGCAACCAAAAGCATAAGTGACAATATAATCACCACATTGGTGTCGAGCAGGGCAAGCCAGTCGAAAATCTGCCTGTTGTAGCGTTTTGCAGTGTTGATGTTGAAAATTCCGGGGGGCAGTTTCAAGGCAATGGTTTCGGCAACCTGTTCCGATTTTGAAAAGTCCTGGGTACGAATTTCCCATTGCGTAAAGCCCGTGCCTTTCGGCATCATTTTGCGAATTTGAGAAATGTGAGTCAGAATGAGGGATTTATCGTATTCCTCCAATCCGGTGCTGAATATCCCTGTAATTTTGGGGTTGATGGCCCTGGGCCTTTTGGTTCCAGAGCTGTCCTGCTTAAAAAAAATGGCCTGTATTCGGTCACCAATTTTCAAACCCAGTCTTTTCGATGTTACTGATGAAATGAGAGCTGTGTTGCTGTCTTTTACAAAATCGGGGATACTGCCTGAGAGTAAATTTTCTTTGAAAAAAGACAAGTCGGCATTTGTTGCCACGCCTCTCGCAAGCATTCCGTCAATTTCGCTTTCACCACGGGCAATACAAGGCCTAATAGCTACCAAAGAAACTGATTTCACACCTGATACGGAACGAATATCGGCTGTAAAATTTTCTCTCGATATGGGCAAGGGTGCGGGCTCGGCCCCTTCGGTATTCGAAATATCGTCGACCACAATGTGGCCATTTACCCCAATCACCTTATTTTTGATACCGGTTTGAAATCCCGAAACACTGGCCAGAGCCAGAATCATGACTGCGGAACTGAGCCCCACCGCAACCACAGCCAGTCTAATTATGGCTGTAGAGAAGGATTTTTGTTTCCTTGCTGCCAGTTTTCTTGCTACAAAAAAGGGCCAGTTCATTGCGAGGTCAAAGTTACAATGCAAGTTTTACCCAAACTGCTGCTTTTTGCAGTATTTGCTGTTTTGGGAGCACTGAAAGCTCAATCCGTTCTTCCCGGTGCCTGTCAAACAAAGGATTATTTGCCATTGTTAAAGGGAAAACGAGTGGCCATTGTTGCCAATCCCACTTCGGTTATCGGGAAAACGCACATAGTGGACAGTCTGAAATCTGCCGGAGTTAAAATTGTAAAGATTTTCGCCCCTGAACATGGTTTTAGAGGTGACAGACCAGCCGGTGAGAAGGTGCTGAGTTATACCGATGCTAAAACCAAACTACCTGTAGTCAGTTTGTACGGAAAATATGTAAAGCCTGCAGCCAAAGATTTAAAGAATATAGATGTACTTGTTTTCGACATTCAGGATGTGGGTACCCGTTTTTACACCTACCTGAGCACCCTTCACTATGTAATGCAGGCCTGTGCCGAAAACAACAAAAGTCTGGTTTTGCTTGACCGTCCCAACCCCAACGGCTACTATACCGCAGGTCCTGTTTTAAAACCCGGCTTCGAAAGTATGGTAGGTTTGCATCCCATTCCCATTGTCCATGGAATGACCCTGGGCGAAATGGCACGCATGATCAATGGTGAAAAATGGCTAAAAACAACGGATTCTTGCAAACTAACCGTAATTAATATAAAAGGCTGGACGCACAACTCCCGGTATCACATTTCCGTTCCGCCATCGCCCAACCTCAGTACAGACGAGGCTATTTTACTCTACCCTACCCTTTGTTTGCTGGAAGGAACCAATGTAAGTTTGGGACGAGGCACCGATAAACCTTTCGAGTGTTTTGGGGCGCCCTGGTTGAAGGAGGGCAATTACCGGTTTGTTCCAAAAAACATTCCGGGCAAGGCCATGAACCCGCCTTTTTTGGGCGATACCTGCCGCGGATTTCTGGTAACCGATTTTGGCAAAAACTACATTGCCGATGCCCAAACACTTTACATAGAATGGCTGGAAATGCTGCTGGCAGCGGCACCGGATCGGTCTACCTTTTTCAATCCGTTTTTCGACAAACTTGCCGGCAGTAGTGAATTGCGGGAAGCCCTGCTATCCGGGAAAAGCTGTGAACACATTCGGGAAAGCTGGAAACAGGGACTTATTGCCTTTGAATATCAACGATCCCCTTACCTGCTTTACCCTTACCGTGCCGGCGCAGGATTTTTGGAAATAGTAGACAACGGGGATTGATCGCGTTCACAAAAAAACAACATTTTAAAAACTTCTCGGTAACTTCGCTTCGTGCGACCCTGGAAATATTATCTGTTCCTTGCCATGGTGGCCCTGATGTTTTTCAGTGGAGTTCGCTTGCTTTTCTTTTACCTCAACAATCACGAGCTGGTAGACCACCCGCCGGTTGAAAGCTTAATTATTGGGTTGCGGTTTGATGTTTCTGTGGTGTGCTATTGGTTATTGCCTGCTCTGCTGTTTAATATACTGGCACTGCCCAAATTAAGCAACAAACGGCGCCAAAAAATTGAAACTACTTATATTTCAACGGGTTTCTGTTTTTTACTTTTGATCGGGGTGGCCGATGTGGGCTGGTACAATTACTATTTCAACCACCTCAATCCCATTGCATTTAATTATTCAAAAAATCCAGGCGAGGCATTGGGTTTTATTTGGACAACGCCAGGTTTTAGAATGTTGTTCTGGCTTTTTTTATTGGGTATAGCCGTTTGGCTGGGCTACTGTTATTTATTAAACAGGCTGTTGCCATTTGCAGAAATAATAGGTAAAAAAAGGTATCCCATGGCCCTGGCTTATTGCTCAGTGGCATTTGTGGGAATGCGGGGAAACTTAACTGGAAAACCACTGGATTTGCCTGATGTACGGTTTTGTCCCAATGATTTTTTTAACGAAGTGGCTGTCAACCCCGCTTATTATTTGTACAAAAACTCATTCCGTAAAACGGCGCTGATGAGCATGGATAAAGAGTTGGCTTACCGCAATTTCAGGGCTGAACAGTTGAATGTGGGTGAACTGTCGTTGATGAGTAACCGCGATAGCGCGATATTCAAGGGCAAAAATGTGGTTTTAATCATTATGGAAAGTATGGGGCGCGGCAAAGTTGCCGATTCATCGCTGACACCATTTCTGCAAACCCTGAAAAAGGAAAGTCTGTATTTCGATTCCTTTTTTTCCAGCGGTGAACATACCCAAAATGGTGTTTTTGCAACCCTAACCGGGCAACCCGGCATTATGGGCAACCACATGCTCAGGGTAGCTGAGAAAATGAGGGTACAAACCCTGCCCGCATTGTTTAAAAAACAAGGCTATTTCAATATATTTCATTTGCCGGGCAGTCCCACATTCGATAATATCAGCCGGTTTTTAAGGGAACAGCAGTTTGATTCCATTACCAATTACACCATCATGCCCAAAGATTTGCAAAGTGATCATTTTTGGGGAACCCACGATCATCTGTTGTTCAACTATGCACTGCGCAACCTCGATTTTCTTCACGGACGAAAAAAACCATTTTTCTCCACCATTCTTACCATTAGCGACCACTCTCCCATAGATATACCATCTGTCTTCCCAAAAGAATCGAGAACAGGCATAGATAAAAAAGACATTACCCGCTATGCAGACTGGAGTTTGGGTAATTTTTTCGATTCAGCAAAGCGAAAACCCTGGTTCAACAACACTGTTTTTGTTTTGGTTGGCGATCACGGGTATTACAACGGCATGGCCGATTGCCCGCTTACCATGAAACTGCACCACATTCCGTTTTTCATTTATGCGCCGGGAACAAAACTGCCAAAGAAAACCGTGAATTACCTGGGTGAACAGCCGGATATTTTGCCAACTCTGGCCTGGTTGACCGGGTTGGAGAAACCCGGCGATGCATGGGGTACAAACCTGTTGAGAAAGAAGCGAAACTTTGTTCAATATTTCTCCGATACCAAAATAGGGCTTTTCGATGGGCAACACCTGCACATCATTGATGAATTCGGCTATGCCTCATCACACGACCCCGAAGATGGATATTGCGTATTTTTAGGGGAAAAAGAACTGCCGCCCAACACCAACCAAATGAGACAAAAACTGCTTGAGTGGGCTGCGGCACAGGAGTATTTTATACAAAAACACAGTCAACTCTTGCCGAATTAAGCAGG
>CANHCW010000184.1 GCA_947459165.1 Flavobacteriales bacterium | reverse complement strand
CAACTCTACAAACTATCCCCTGAGCAATACAGCTTTTTAATCAGCAACCCCGGAAAAGCAGACAGCATTTGGCTATACAACAACAAAGTCGGCGAAATTCATACCGATAGCTACGATGTAATCACCAACAGGGCACAAATTCAAGCGTTGCTCAAAGGCTGGCCCAACCGGGGTGATGAATTTACACTGCGGGATATTTGGAAAGTTTGGGAAAACGGGTATTACCTCTCGTTAAAAGTCAATCAGAATGAGAAGGCCGAATACAGCATTTTAATGAATCCCAAATTTTCATTTAGTGTGCTGGGCATTGGAGAAGAATATTTCGTTTTGGTTTGCGATAGTGCAGGCCTGCCCGTCCCCGATGCAAAGGTGTGGCTTGACAGTTCAAAATGCACCTGGGATTCATCGGTGGGAGGATACAAAATTTTTGACCGAAATCTGAAAGGGAAAATTACGGTTAAAAAAGGCAATGATTTTACCATCCAAACTTTTGCTCAATCAACAAGACAAATTCGTGGTGGAGGAAAACCGCCCCGCGACCGCTATAATTACTCAAAACCTTTTGCCCAAGGGTATATGGTGAGCAATAAACCTCGTTATCGTTATGGCGATACCGTTTTTTACAAGGCATTTCTGGTTAATAAAAAGGCAAAACCCTGGAAAAAACCGGTGTATTTGAGCAGCGGGCATTACTTCAAAAAACTAAAACCCACCGAACCCGGAGCATTCGACGGCTACTTTGTACTGAATGATTCGTTTTCACCGGGAATGCAGTTTTTACACCTGATGGAAATGCGAGGTGGAAGACCCGGAAGGTTGATGAAATCACTCAACATTCGCCTGGAAGATTACGAAACCGATGAAGTAACCACCTCGGTGCAAAAGGGCCTCGATCCTTCCCCCGGCACCGGAGCCAAAGTGCACTTTGAAACCCTGACCAAAGGCGGCTTGCCTGTATTGGATGGCAAAATCAAAGTCACATTAAAACTGCTGGATGTGCAATTTACCGATGCAGATTCAGTGGGATTTCCGGAAAAATGGTTCAGCAGCCGTTATGAATACAGCACTGTTCCTGACCCAAGCGGTATTACAACTGTTCATTTTCACGACAGTCTTTTCATTCCAGGGCAGGCAGCATGGATGGTAACAGCCGAATTTTTATCGTTCGACAACCGCACTTACGAGTATCCGGCAATTCAATTGCAATATCAGGGCGGTAAAGACCGCACTTTCGGAAGTATGGACGAGGATACTCTGACCATCACCAATCGGTTTATGGGCAAAGAATCGGCGAGGACATTAACATTAAAGAATTTCGCCATTACCGGCGATTTACTCACAACCAAAACCATTGTAACTCCTTACCGCGAAATTCTTCCTTACTGGATTGCCCGCAGCGAGGTGTTTAGAGGTGATACCCTTGTGCAAAAACTGTATCATTCATCATCACTGCCCGAAATCAAGGGAAAAAGAACCCATGATTCTGTGCTCATAGAATTCAAAACCAACCGCCCGGTGTTTTACCGAATTTACCGCAACAATGAAATGGTACACGGTGGTTCGGGCCTTAAACTCGACTATCGCAGAAAGGACAAAAGCAAACACAGTTATCACATTCAATTCGGTTTCCCCGACGCAACAGATCCAGCGAATGCTTATCAAAGCAAAAGTTTTCACCTGGCTGAAAGGGAAGCCATTGTGCGAATCAATACGCCTATGCAGGTTTATCCCGGACAAAAAGCTGCAGTTGAAATTGTGGTAACGGATGCCAAGGGCAAACCGCTGAACAATGTGAACCTCACCGCCTGGGCAATCAACAAACAGGTGCCGGGCATTACAAGGCCTGAAATTCCGTACATGGGATTGGTAAAATCACAAAAGAACCTGCCGCTTAATCCGAAAGCAACAATTTCAATACACCCAATCTGGCCAACTGCAATTAAAGATTGGCAAGTGAACAGGTTGAATCTAAGACAATTGCCCTACTATCAACTGAGATTCCCTGCAAATTATGCGGTGATTAATGACACTTCCATCAACAAGCAAACCGAGGCAGAGGTGTTTGTTACCTGGAAAGGACAATACGATATACCCCGCTATGTGATGGCCAATGACAGCCTCATTTGGATGCAGGATGCTTTCAACTCCACCAAAGCATACAAGATAAAACCCGGCAAATACAATTTTACGGTTCGCACGCATGGACACATTTTTAAACTGAAAGATATCCAAATCAAACCCGGACTAAAAAACTTTATCTGCATAAACACCGATTCCATGCTGCGGCAGAAACTGTGCGATACCATTGCGCCTGGTTATTACCGCAAGGCAGAATGGGAAATGCTGACCAATCACCGAATGTTGTTCAGGTATCAGTTTCACAATAATGATACGCTGATTTTTAAAATCAATGGCGATGTCCGTTTTGGCACTCCTTTCTTACGAGACGATTTACACAGGTTTTACGCCAAGGTCAAAGCTTTCAATCCTGGGCAACAGCGCCCGGCCTACTCGAATGTGCAAGAATTTTATTCGTTCGGGCCGGTTAGCAAAGGAGACAAAGTTGAAATTTTCTGGAAAAACGGATACAGCCATGAATTCATTTTCGATCCGGCGTTTTCGTACAGCATGACCGACAGGGATTTGTTTAAACAACCTATAGAGGACGCGTTACTGCAAATGCGTTATTTCGGCACCAATGAGGTTGATAGATTGAACCTGGCCAATCACTGGTTTGACCCTTACTACAAGCCGTCAAAGCCTGCGTATCAACCAAGGTCCATTGAACCTGCATTGCCGAACTTGCCTGAATACCAATACAAAGATTACTCACCTGCCAATGCAGTTCAGCACGCCCTGCATATTTACTTGAAAAATTCCGATCGGACCATTCAGAAAATCTGGCTATTCAATTTGCCTGATTCTGCCTACAGCTCATTGAATTCATATTACTGGAACGGACACCAATGGTTTCAGGGCAGTAAACTTTGGAAAGTAGCAAGACAGCCATTTTATGCCAAACCGGGCAGCCAAAGTAGCAAATACCTAATGGCCATAAAAAGCGCCGATACGGCCTGGTTACTAAAAACACTGTTGTTGGATAGTCAAAATAGTTATTACCTGACCGTACCCGCAGGAAGTTTCCGCAGACTAAAGGAATCTGAGTTTTTATGGCTCGACAGGATGGCTAAGACCTTGGGAAAAGAGCCTTTGAGAATATTTGACGACACACCGCTGATTGAAAATGTAACCAAACTTGTAACCTACCCCACCAAGAACAAGCAGAGTATTCTGGAGTGCGTGGTGTCCGGTCCAGGTTACAGCTATGTTGTGGACAATGCCTTTGTGGTACTGGAAAAAGACGGCATTTTTGAAAAAGGAGCTTATACCAACACCGATGGAATTTTCAGAATGGAGAACCTGAAACCCGGACGGTACATGCTGAAAATAAAAAGTGCGTATTACCATTACTGGATTTCATATTCTGTCAACATTGAAGTCGGTAAGCTGCACATTGGCAGACTGGTACTAAAACCTTTACCCAACTATACTGTAGCGGTTTCGGCCGGAGAAGCTTTCGAACCCGGCCCCGAAATTTCAGAAGAAAAACCGGCGCGAGAAAGATATGCAGAAGCTGTTCAAGTCGTGGGGAAAAAGGAAAATCGCAGAGTCCCTGTAGTTGAAATAGCCGCCGATAAAATTCACCGGTATAAACCTCAATTATCTGATTATGACGGGAAAAACCGGGCGGATAGCGATGGTGAAGATGATACAAGATCTTTGGCTGATTCGGTTTCAGGCAATCTGATTAACAAACTGGCTGCAGATCCCAACGCACGGCGTACCCGCGCTTTTTTCCGCGACTACGCCTACTGGATTCCAAACCTTCGTACCGGCAAAAATGGCAAAACGGCTTTTGAGGTGACTTATCCCGACAACATTACAGGGTGGCAAACATGGGTGCCGGCCATGGATGGCAAAAGGCACAGCGGTTTGGGTGAGCTCACTGTGAATTCATTTAAACCCGTCAGTTTCAACTTTGCATTGCCGGCTTTCATCACTGAAAACGACCAATTGTTCATTAAATCAAAACTGCTCAACTACACAGGCAAACCCGTGAACGGAAATTATTACCTGAATACCCCCGGTGAAAAACGGAAGCAAGGAGTGAATATAGATTATGTGTGGGAGGACAGTGCCCTGCTGACTGCCGAAAAAGCAGGTGATACCCTGTGGGTAGAAGGGGGCTTTGAAATGAACAATGGCTACCGGGATGCCGAACGCCGCAATCTGCCTGTGAACGCAGCAACTGTTGTTTCTGGTAAAAGCCGCTTTTTTGAACTGAGTAAAGACACCGT
>CANHCW010000183.1 GCA_947459165.1 Flavobacteriales bacterium | reverse complement strand
TCCATGGCAGCAAGGGTATCGGCAGTCTCACCGCTTTGCGAAATAGCTAAAATTAAATCATCGCCGTATATAACCGGGTTGCGGTAACGGAATTCGCTGGCATATTCAACCTCTACCGGAATGCGGGCGTATTCTTCAAACAGGTATTCAGCCACCAATCCGGCGTGCCAGCTTGTACCACAGCCAATCAAAATCAGGCGGTTGATGTTTTTGAGCTTGTCTTCGTAATCAAAAATGCTCCGCATGATAATCTCCCCGGTTTGCGGCTTAATTCGCCCCCGGAAACTATCCAAAATGCTCTTGGGTTGTTCGTAAATCTCCTTAAGCATAAAATGCGGATATCCGCCTTTTTCCAGTTGCTCCAAGTTCATTTCCAGCTCGTGGATGTAAGGAGTTTGAATTTCGTTGTTGATGGTGGTGATGGTCAGCTCCTGATTCTCCACAACGGCAATTTCACCATCGTTCAGGTACACCACCTGGCGTGTATATTCCACAATGGGCGTAGCATCGCTGGCCAGGAAAAATTCTCCTCTTTCAGCACCGATTCCCACCACCAACGGGCTTCCCTTGCGGGCTGCAATCAGGTGTTCCGGGTGGTTTTTACTCAAAATCACGATGGCATAGGCGCCCACCACCTGTTTCAATGCCACCCTCACGGCCTCTTGCAGGCTGAGTTTGGCGTTCTGCATAATGTCCTCGATGAGGTGAATGAGAACCTCGGTATCAGTGTCGCTGCTGAAAACATGACCTCTTTTCATCATTCCTGCTTTGAGGGTGGCATAGTTTTCAATGATTCCATTGTGAATCACAGCCAGATCACCGCTTTGGCTAAGGTGCGGATGTGCGTTGTTGTCGTTGGGTTCGCCGTGGGTAGCCCAGCGGGTATGCCCCATTCCGATATGCCCTTTTACATTGTGGTCCTTGGTGGCATTTTCCAAATCGGAAACCTTGCCTTTCTGTTTGTAAATGCGCATATCGCCGTTCAGCAATGCCACGCCGGCGCTGTCGTAACCGCGGTATTCAAGGCGTTTTAAGCCTTTAATGACGATGGGGTAGGCCTCACGATGGCCGATGTAAGCAACAATTCCGCACATTTCTTTAAATAGCGATACAAAGGTACGATAGCAATACAATTAATAGGCGTTGAACCCCCAAATGGTATAGGGAATTGGACATAATTTTGGCTTAAAAAATGGTTAAAACAAAAAAGCCACGGTGAAATCCGTGGCTTTTTCAAGTTGATTAATACTTATTACAGCTGAAACGCCTGTTTAATAGCCGTTACGCAGTTCAATTCTTCCCAGGGGAACAACTTAACCGAAACGGTAATTTCATTGTCCTTGCCCTTGTTGAAGGTTTTGTTAACCACTTCTGTTTTGCGGCCCATGTGTCCGTAAGCAGCTGTTTCAAGGTAAATGGGAGTGCGCAGGTTGAAACGGGTTTCAATATCGTAAGGACGAAGGCTGAATTCCTTCATTTTGAGAATGGTTTGGGCTATTTCACCATCTGTCATATTCACCTTGGCAGTGCCGTAAGTATCCACGAACAAACCAACGGGATCGGCAACACCAATGGCGTAAGAAACCTGAACCAGCACCTGATCGCAAAGGCCTGCGGCAACCATGTTTTTTGCAATATGGCGGGTAGCATAAGCCGCAGAACGGTCCACCTTGCTAGGATCTTTTCCGCTAAACGCGCCACCACCGTGTGCACCTTTGCCTCCGTAAGTGTCAACAATAATTTTACGACCTGTAAGTCCTGTATCGCCGTGTGGACCACCAATTACAAATTTACCGGTGGGGTTAACATGGTATTTAATGTTGTTATCAAACAATGTTTGCACATGCTCAGGCAAATGCTTCATCACGCGGGGTACTAGAATGTTTCTTACATCCTCGTCAATGGTTCTAAGCATTTCGTCATCAGCCTTTTTCACATCGGCGGCATCGCTTGATGCGGCCTTCACCCAGTCGTCGTGTTGTGTAGAAAGCACGATGGTGTCGATGCGCAGGGGCTTGTGTTCGTCGCTGTATTCAATGGTTACCTGGCTTTTGGCATCGGGACGCAGGTATTTCATTTCCTTGCCCTCGCGGCGAATATTTGCCAGTTCTTCCAGCAGCAAATGTGCGATGTTAATGGCCAAAGGCATGTAGCTGTCGGTTTCGTTACATGCGTAGCCGAACATCATACCCTGGTCTCCGGCGCCCTGTTCCTCCTTGCTTTTGCGATCAACTCCCTGATTGATATCGGGGCTTTGTTCGTGAATGGCACTCAAAATGCCGCAGCTGTTGGCTTCAAACATGTATTCGCTTTTGGTATAACCGATTTTGCGAATCACATCGCGGGCAATGTCCTGCACATCGAGAAATGCTTTTGATTTCACTTCTCCGGCAAGCACCACCTGACCGGTGGTTACCAGGGTTTCGCAGGCCACTTTGCTTTCGGGATCCTGGGCCAGAAAGTTGTCGATGAGGGCATCGGATATTTGATCGGCCACTTTATCGGGGTGACCTTCAGACACTGATTCAGAGGTGAAGAAATACGGCATAGTCTGTTTGTTTTATTTTAAAAATTGCGCAAATATACGGCTTAATTGGTAGCTTATTTCCGGTAGGCCGACGAACCGGTCACCAATTCGGCCCAAACCAGCTTGTGGTCGCCCGGAACTTCTTCGCTACTGTGGTATGACTTACAGGTCATTTTTTTAGAAAACAGAATGTAATCAATTCTGAAACTGGGGAAAGGGCCTTTGTAGGTGCGTTCAATTCCGGTTCCAGCCTCGCGAAAGGCATCCAGCAGGTTACGACTCATGGTTTGGTAGGCATAGCTGAGGGGAACATCGTTAAAATCGCCGCAAACCATAACCGGATAGGGTGAGGTTTTGATGTGTGCAGCTACCACCTCGGCCTGCGTTGCTCTTTTGCTGTAGGCATCGAGCATTCGTCTCATTAATCCTTTTCCTTGTTCCAGGTTCGATTTGTTTGCGTTTTCATTGCCTGAAACAAAATCGTAATCGGTTTTGCGAAAACGGATAGATTGCAGGTGCACATTGTACACGCGGAGGGTGTCTTCATCCACCAGTAAATCGGCGTACATGGCCATGTTGCCGGTTGATCCGGGAAAATCAATACGACCTGAATGAAGAATGGAGTGCCTGCTCAATATCATCATTCCGTAGTTGCGATTGGGCGTCAGCTTGTACAGTTTGCCTGCACTGAATCTGCCCGCATTTTGTAATTTGCGCATTTGCTTTTCCAGGTCTTTTTGGGCAAACACTTCCTGCAAACACAGCACATCAAATTTTCGATTTTCAATTTCCTTTGAAACAGTATCAAAAAACCACCTTTTCTGATACACACCAAATAATTGAGTATTGTAGGTGGCAATTTTCAGTGTGTTTCCTGAAATTCTTTTTTTGGAGGTGTACTGAACATATTTGCTGGCTCCGTAAAGGCTGAAAATGGCAAAGCATAAGGGAATCAAAAGTTTCAGTTTCAGTTGAAACCACCAGTAAAACAGCCACAGTAAGTTAAGCAGAAACAAAATGGGAAATGCAAGTCCCAGCAATTGTAAAGAAGAGGAAATACCCGGAGGAATGAAAGGAATGAGATTGGCCAGTAGCAGCAACCCGCCCGTAAGCAGGGTGAGAATGAACACAACCATATTTAAAATCCGTTTCAAGGTTTATTTATCTCCTGCTTTGAATAGTTTTTCTTTTTCTTGAGCCGTAAGACTATCGTATCCAGACTCATTGATTTTATCGAGAATGCGGTCAATTTCCGCCTGAGTTACATCACTGCGTGTATTTGCGGGACCGCGGTTAATTTCAACGCTGGCAGAACGCCGCACCGGTTTTTTTGGACCTTTAGACCGGGTGAAAAGTTTTGCTATTGAATCAACAAGGGGAATGTGGATGTTTCCTTTGGTATGAAGCATGTACAAAGCTCCGAAGGCCGCACCTCCGAGGTGGCAAATATATCCACCCTGATTGAAATTGCCTGAAGCCCCTAGCAAATCGAAAGCGATGCGAATCAGCGCAATCCAGCGCAATTCTACGGCCATTACACCAAACAGGTAAATCGTATATCGGGGAAACATCACAGCTGTTCCAATGATGACTGCGGTAACGCCCCCGGAGGCCCCAACCAATAAAACAGAACGGTCACTTCCCGATACAATCCAAATTAGCATCAACAACAACGCCCCTGCTATGCCACCTCCTAGGAACAAAGGCCAGATATGCCGTTTGCCGGTCATGTCCTCCAGGATTTGTCCTATGAAGAACAGCCACAACATATTAGAAAGCAGGTGAAAAAATCCACTGTGAAGGAATATGTAGCTAACCAGACTCCAAGGTTTAAAAACCAGTTGG
>CANHCW010000182.1 GCA_947459165.1 Flavobacteriales bacterium | reverse complement strand
TTTAAGAATTATATGAAAAGTGAAAGTGACGGACAGTGGCTTCTGAGATTCAAATATTCAGAAAATCCTATAAAAATAAATATTTAGTATTGCAATTCAATAAATTATAGACATATATTAAACAAAAGGTTTAGCACAGTAAATTCAAATATTCCAAGGTAATACAGTGATGCACAGCTATAAAATGCATGCTTCTCTTATTTGTTTAAATGCATTATTTTTGCCAAAACGAAGAATAATGGCTTTTTATCATAAACAGGGAAAAATTCCCGCCAAAAGGCATACTCAATTCAGAAAACCAGATGGCAATCTGTATGCTGAAGAACTGGTCAGCACAGAAGGATTTAACAGCATTTATTCTTTAATCTACCATTGTCATCCGCCTACATTGGTCAGTCACATAGGAGAGGAGTGGAGTGTTGAACCTAAAATTGCTGCTCACAGAAACATGCAGCACAGAAGTTACCTGACCTGGAATGTGCCGCCAACTAAAGATTACATTGAAAGCCGCAAAACACTCTTGATGAACAGTGATGTCCGCATTGGCGTGGCAGCCCCCACCCAAAGCGTGACAGACTATTATTTTAAAAATACCGATGGCGATGAAGTATTGTTCATTCACGAGGGTAGTGGCTACATGCAGAGTATTTACGGGCGAATTGATTTTGAATATGGCGATTACATTGTAATTCCCCGAGGCACCATTTACCAACTCCACTTTAATGATTCTCAAAACCGAGTTTTCTTTGTGGAATCGCCCAGTCCGGTTTATCCGCCCAAACGCTACCAAAACAGTATGGGGCAGTTGCTGGAGCACTCTCCATACTGCGAAAGAGATATCAAACTTCCTGTAAACCTCGAAACTTTTGATCAAAAAGGCGAGTTCAAGGTAATGGTAAAGAAACAGGATTACATTTATCCTTACACCTACACAACCCACCCATTCGATGCCATTGGCTGGGATGGATTTTTGTACCCATTTGGATTTAGTATTCATAACTACGAACCCATAACCGGGCGATTGCACATGCCACCTCCCATACATCAGACATTCGAAGGAAAAGGTTATGTAATTTGCAGTTTTGTGCCCCGGTTGTATGATTATCATCCGTTAAGTGTACCCGCACCTTACAATCACAGCAATGTAGACAGCGATGAAATTCTGTATTATGTAGATGGCGATTTTATGAGCAGAAAGCATGTAGAAAAAGGCATGATAACCCTACACCCGAAAGGTATTCCGCATGGACCGCATCCCGGCACGGTGGAAAAAAGCCTTGGGGCAAAGGAAACCCGGGAACTGGCAGTTATGATTGATCCGTTTTCACCGCTGATGATTACTGAAGAAGCAATGAAGCTAGAAGAACCTGGATACTGGAAATCCTGGGTAGAGTGAAGAAAGAGGGCAGATCCCTCAATTCACTTTTTTGTTGGCATCAATTGGAACTTTAGATTATTTTTGAAGTCTATACCTATCATGTCCAAAAACATACTCCTAATCTTGTCTCTCTCAATTGTATTTGCCGGAACCCAGGCACAGGTGAGCCATCGCAAGTACAGCAAATTGCTGAAAAAAACGGAAAAACAGCTGATGAAAGTAGCCGACAGACAGCATGAACTGTTGGGCAAAGAAGAAGCAGAAAAGGAAACTCCGGATTTATTTTGGATTCAGGAATATCTGGCGACTATGAATCCTGAAACGGGGCGTCCGACCCCGGAGGTTCTGCTTCCCACACTTCAGGCTTTAAATAACAAACGCGCGCTAAGCAGCAGGGCCATGCCGGGTACGAGCAATACAGCGTGGGTTGAAAGAGGACCGAACAATGTAGGAGGAAGAACCCGGGCATTAACATGGGATCCAACAGACCCAACGGGAAAAAAAGTATGGGCCGGTGGCGTAACAGGTGGTTTGTGGTACAACAATGATATCACCAATGCAAACAGCAAGTGGGTGCAGGTGAGCAATATTTGGAGCAATATTACCGTTTCGGCCATGGCATGGGATCCCAATTCTCCCGGAACGGCTTATGTTGGAACAGGAGAAGGTTTTGGCACAAACGCATCAACTTCGCGAGGTTTTGGAGTATGGAAAACCACCGATTCAGGTAAAACCTGGAATCAGTTGTCTTCTACAACGAATTGGAATTATATAAACGACATTGTGGTGAGAAACGAGAACGGCAGCAGCGTGGTTTATGTCGCTGTTGACGCCCTTTACCATGTAAATGCATGGATTGGGCTATCTGTTTATGGTTTATATCGAAGCACAAACGGAGGCACAAACTGGACGAATGTAATTCCCAATATTCCTTCTCAGTCCTATAAATTTGCTGTTGCCGACATTGAAATTGGAGCAGATAACCGCTTGTGGGTAGGAACTCGAAAATGTGGCTATGGTATTTCAGATGTAGGAGGTGGTAGAGTCTTATATTCAGATAATGGAACGAACTGGACAATCGCTTACACGCACACCGACAAAACGGGAAGGGTTGAAGTTGGCGTCAATGCCAAATCCGCGGGCACCATTTATGCCCTTGTGGAGGTAGGAAATAAATTGGATGCCGTTTTGCTATCGGTTGATAAAGGTGTAAACTGGACTACGCGCACCGAGCCGGTGGATGCAGATCAGGGAATTCCAGCAACAGACTTTACAAGGGGGCAGGCGTGGTATGATCTTATTCTGGCTGTTGATCCCAACGACAGCAGCATTGTTTACGCAGGTGGAATCAATGTTTTCAGAAGCACAAACAGGGCCTCAAGCTGGACCCAAATTAGCAAATGGGCTGAAAATGCGAATATGAACACGCTGAATTGTCCATATGTTCACGCCGATATTCATGCCATAGAATTCAAAAAGGGCAGCAGTTCAACCTGCATGATTGGAACCGATGGAGGTGTTTTCTACAGCAATAACATTTCTGCGGCGGCAACCAGTCCAACCGCAATTGCTGAAAGGAATAACAACTACAATGTTACCCAGTATTACTGCGGCGATATGGCCATGACTGGGGGTTCAAACCTGATGATTGCAGGTGCACAGGACAATGGATCGCACAAGTTTACTACAGCCGGTATGAACGCTGTTTCTGGCTTAACCGGCGGTGATGGTGGTTATTGCTTCATTTCCGAGTCGAATAGCAATAAACAGATAACCAGTTATGTTTACAATCAATATTACTACACCCTGAACAATTGGAGTTCCGGCGGTGCACAGGTTTTAATTAATGATGGCACAACCGGCCGTTTTATCAATCCGGCAGAATGGGACGACAATGGTCAGGGAATCTTTTCAGCCAGATCCGGCGGTACTTTGTACCGTCGCACACTCATTTCAAGCCCCGGCACTTTGCAAAACTTCTCGTTTGGTGGAACCGCCTTTGCAAGTGCTTTGAATGCAGTAAAATTAAGCAATGGTAAAACAAGACTATTTGTAGGGACGGAAGATGGCAAGTTGTATGTAACTGACGATGCCTGGGCCGCCACCATATCCTTTTCAGACAAATCGACTGGCATTAATGCGGGCTATGTTTCAGATATTTATTCTTTGAGGGGAGGCGATACACTGGCTGTTGTTCTTGCCAATTATGGTGGAACCTTCAGAAATATTTACATCAGTACCAATGGTGGCACATCGTGGACATCCAAAGAAGGCAATTTGCCGGATATGCCCGTCTGGAGTATTGTGTTAAACCCCAATAACTTAGGTGAAGCGGTGATTGGTACCGAAGTGGGTGTTTATGGAACCACCAATATTTTTGCCACAACTCCTGTTTGGTCGGCTTATACAGTGGGGATGGGCGCAGTTAAAATCAGAAACATGGAATACCGCCCTGCGGACAAAATGCTATTGGCCGTAACCCATGGAAGAGGCCTATTCACCAGCGACGCCTGGGCCAAATCAACTCCCATTGTAAGTTTCGGCGTTTCTTCACGCGATGTTTGTACCAACCAATCAGTTAATCTGCTAGATAGTACCCTGAACGATCCAACTTCATGGGCTTGGACATTCAATACCAGAAATTTTGTTTACACAAACGGAACCGATAGCACCATGAAAGCTCCAAGGGTGCGGTTTACCAAAGGCGGTACCTATTCTGTTACACTGTTGGCTAAGAATGCTGTCGGCAGCGGCACTTTAACAAGATCCGCACTGATAAAAGTAACCGATACTGTTGCGGGAACAGCCACAGCTTGGATGAGCAAATCGGCCTTGTGCGCAGGAGATACTTTCACGATGGGGTTTGTTATCAATCCCGATCTGGCGGGCAGTATTACCAACCAAACATGGAAAAGAAATCAAACCAATACGGTTAATACTGTCTTGTACAATCTGGCTCCGGCAAAAAACGACAGCTTCAGTGTTCAGATTGTGAGCAACAAAAAATGTGT
>CANHCW010000181.1 GCA_947459165.1 Flavobacteriales bacterium | reverse complement strand
TTCCCAGACTTTCTGTGGTTCTGCCGCCACTTTAGCAAATATATTTATTTTCATAAAGCTGTTTCAGCCTTTTGGCTGCATCAATGCGGCAAATTAAGCAGGAAATGGGTTAAATTTAAATCTCAGCTTTTATTATTTGTTCAAGCTGATTCGCCGGAACCACGCCAGATTGTCTCCATTTCACCTGGTTGTTTTTAAACAGTATCAGAGTAGGCACTCCCTGAATGTGATAGTTGGCCGCCAATCCGGGGTTTTTGTCTACATCAATTTTGATAATGGTGGCTGTGTCGCCCACCGCAGTTTTGAGCTCCTGCAATATGGGCTTCATCATTTTACACGGGCCGCACCATTCTGCGTAAAAATCGACAAGAACGGGTTTTTCTCCCGCAATCATTTCATTAAAGCCAATTTTATTTTCCATCTTTGATATGTTGAATTGAGCAATTTCCGCCGGCACATCCGACATTCAAAATGCCCATGCCTGTGAAGTATAGGCCGAAGATTATTCCGAACCAGTCCCCGTGAATAGCAGCCTGTAGTGCCAACCCCAACCCCAGAAGGGTGAAAAGAATCCGTCTGGCAGTCCAGCCATTCAATAGTGCATATTTCACGATATTTTATTTTTCAAACTATTCCAGGGCCCTCCGTTGTGCACCTCGGTAAAACCTTGAGATTTCAAGATGGATTTGGCCGAAGCGCTGCGCATTCCAGATGCACAGCAGGTAATAACCGGTTTGTCCTTTTTTAGTTTTGAAAGCCCGGTCTGCAAATTCTGCAGTGGAATATTGATGGATCCTTTTATATGCCCACCCTGGTATTCCGCTTTGGTTCTCACATCCACAATTTGGCCCCCATTTTTCATCAACTCCCTGAAATCAACTGGCTCTTTGGCCCCGAACAGTTTTTTCAAAATGCCTATCATATCATTTATTGATTTTTCCGTTTACATCCAACCAACTGCCGCCGTTTTCAGAGTCAATACCATGTTGCCTCAGAAACATCATGGCTTGTCCACTTCTGTTTCCCCTGGCACAGCAGAGAACAATGGGTTTTGCCATATTCTTAATTTCATCCAATTTGCCGGGAACTTCGCCCAGTGGAATATTTACACTGCCCGGAATGTGGGCTCCGCTGAATTCAGCCGTGGTTCTAACATCAATGATGGTCATATCCAATTTGTGATGCAAATTTCCCCTAAACCCTTATGTGGGTCAGTGACAATGGTCACAATTCTCGTAACAACTTTATTTGGTTGCGATAAAGTATAACTTTGTTGTCATTTTCAAGTTTTTTAAGCAGCCTGGAAATCACCTCGCGCGAGGAGGCCAGTTCTAAAGCAATGTCTTCGTGAGACAGATTCAGCAAACTAGAACCAGTCACTTTTGCTTTTTCTTTCAGGTAATTTACCAGTCTTTCATCGAGTTTTTGGAAAGCAAGCAAGTCAATGGTGTGCAATAATTCGTTAAATCTGCTGCGAATGGTTCGCATTACAAAGGCCTTCCAGGTGGGAAAGCGACTCAGCCATTCGTCCATTACATCCATTGGAATGGCCAGAATCAAACAATCACTTTCTGCTATGGCCCTCACTTCACTGGGGAATTCTTGCATACAGCAGGTGAAAGTCATTGCGCAGCTTTCTCTGCTTTGAACATAGTAAAGGAGCAGCTCTTTGGCGTTTTCATCCTGCCGTGTCACTTTCATAGTGCCACTGAGCAGCAGGGGGATTATGGAGGCTGTTTGACCCATTTCGATGATGATGTCGCCTGTTTCTACCTGAAGTAGAGAACCCCTCTTCTCAATTTCTTCAATTAATTCAGATTCAAAAACCGATTTAAAACTGTCTCGGTGTGCAGTGAAATCCCTTGGTAGCATCAGTGCAAAATTCGTCAGATTGTCGGCAACTCAAGTGGCAGTAAAAGATTTTATTGCCCCGTGAAAAATGCGGTTTTGGAAAAACAAGCCACCCGGAACGAAGGAATGGAGTTTTTGAGGCTGAAATTTTTGTCCACTTTTCAAGCATTTATCAAATTTCAGCAGCAAATTTGCAGCACGAAAAATATACAATCATGCAACGCATTACAGTAGCCAAAGGAGACGGAATCGGTCCGGAAATAATGGATGCCACCCTGGCCATCATCAAAGCCGCAGGTGCCCAAATTGAAATTGATGAAATTGAAGTGGGAGAGAAGGTTTACCTCGCCGGTAATACCAGCGGTATCTCCAGGGAATCTTGGGACACCATCAGAAAGAATAAGGTGTTTTTAAAAGCGCCCATCACCACGCCCCAGGGCGGTGGATACAAAAGTCTGAATGTAACCACCCGTAAGTTTTTGGGATTGTACGCCAACATTCGTCCTTGTGCCAGCCTGCACCCCTTTGTAAAAACCAAGCACCCGCTGATGGATATTGTAATTGTGCGTGAAAACGAGGAAGATTTATACGCCGGCATTGAACATCAGCAAACCGATGAAGTGGTGCAGTGTTTGAAACTCATCAGCCGCCCCGGTTGCGAAAAAATCGTTCGCTACGCTTTTGAATATGCCAAACAATACGGCAGAAAAAAAGTAACCTGCTTTACCAAAGACAACATCATGAAGCAAACCGATGGGCTGTTTCACGAGGTATTCAACGAAATCGCTGTTGAATATCCCGATATTGAAAATGAACACTGGATCATCGACATCGGAGCCGCCAAAATGGCCGATACCCCCGAGGCGTTTGATGTGATTGTAATGCCCAATCTTTACGGAGATGTATTAAGCGATGTGGCCGCACAGATTGCCGGTTCGGTGGGTCTTGCCGGTTCTGCCAATATTGGTGAGGAATGCGCCATGTTCGAAGCCATTCACGGTTCAGCTCCCCGCAGGGCAGGTCAGAATATGGCCAACCCTTCAGGATTGCTGCAGGGTGCCATTCAAATGCTCACGCACATTGGACAGGTGAAAGTGGCTGAAAAAGTGCAGAATGCCTGGCTGAAAACCATTGAAGACGGAATTCACACTTACGATATTTACAAGGAAGGGGTCAGCACCCAAAAGGTGGGAACCAAAGAATTTGCAGAAGCTGTTATCAGCAACCTGGGACAAAGTCCTACACAGCTCAAGGCGGTGCATTATTCTGATGAAAAAACACTGAATCTTCCCAAATACCAGCGCAAGGCACCCAAGAAAAAAGACCTAGTGGGTGTTGATTTATTCGTTCACTGGGCCGGAACCGATGTGGAGCACTTCGCTTCGCTGGTGAAGCAAATTGAATTGCCCGGTGTAAAACTGAGCATGATTACCAACCGCGGTATTAAGGTTTATCCTGACGGATTCCCCGAAACTTTCTGCACCGACCACTGGCGTTGCAGATTCAAGCCCACCGATGGCGAAATATTGAGCAAAGCACAGATTATTCAGTTGCTGCAGCATGCCGAAGAAAAGGGCATTGATGCGGTGAAAACCGAAAATCTGTACCATTTCGATGGCAAAGCGGCTTATTCGCTGGGTCAGGGACAATAAAATTTTCGAGAGGCCGCGTTTTAAGCGGCCTCTCTTTTTTGTTTTTCAAGCTTCAATTGGTGAATCGGTTTGAAAACAGAATGGTGGTAGTTGCCACCAAACACGGCAAGGAATCGGTGATTGCTCCTTTGCTCAAAACCCATTTTCAGCTTAAATGTGTGCTTCCCCCGGAATTTGACACCGATGTTTTCGGCACATTTTCTGGTGAAGTTGAAAGACCCGGTGATCCGCTAACCACCCTTCGAAAAAAATGCCTGGGAGCTTTGCAGATTTCAGGCGCCGATCTGGTTGTTGGCAGCGAGGGCAGTTTTGGAATTCATCCCGTTTATGGTTTTGGTTACGCAGGCATCGAATTGATGATGTTGCTTGATTCCAGGAACAACATCGAAATCACAGCCGGACTCATCAGTACCGAAACCAATTTTGCCGGTGCTGACATTGAAAAACCGGGGCAACTGCTCGATTTCGCAGAACGCATTGGTTTTCCCTCTCACGCTTTGATTTTGCGAAATGTTCAAAACGGCAGTGATGCATTGGTCAAAGGCATACAATCTCAAGATGAATTGCTGAAGACCTATCATGACATTCAAAACCGTTTTGGCTCAGTGTACGCCGAAACCGACATGCGTGCCATGCACAATCCCACCCGCATGAAAAGCATTGCCAAACTCACCGAAAAACTGATTGAGAAAATGAAAAGTGAATGTCCCCGGTGTACAACGCCGGGTTTTGATATAACGGACAGGATTACCGGATTGCCCTGCAGTGAATGCGGAACGCCCACGCGTTCCACCTTATCTCATGTTTACTGCTGTTCACACTGCGGTTTCAGCACTGAAAAAATGCATCCGGCAGGCAAACAATTCGAAGATGCCGGGTTGTGCGAT
>CANHCW010000180.1 GCA_947459165.1 Flavobacteriales bacterium | reverse complement strand
ATGGGCGATATGCTCACAAAGTCTGACGCTGTGTTGCGGCTGATTGAGGCCTCCTTCCTCGATGCTTCAACCAAAAAGAGTTACTGGCAGCAGTATCAGGCAAGGTTAAAAAGACTGCAGGCAGCTTAAACTTAACACAAAGCACTTACCGCCTAACCACTTGTCTGCGCGAACTGGAACAGGACGGCTACATCAACAGAAAAGTGTACGCCGTAGTGCCACCCAAAACCGAGTATTCTTTAACCAAAAAAGGCCGTAAAATGATAAAACTGATCAACACCATTCGCAATTACGGTTTAAAGATGATGGAAGAGGAAATGCCCGGACATTAAACCTTTTCGCATGAAACGCATCCAATGCTTAAACTTGTAAAATGAAAATAGTGCTCACTTCTCTTTTGCTGTCGTTTGCAATGCTGCTCGGATGCCACAAAAAACCGGCAGAGATTACACCCACAACCTCCGATACTGCATGGAAAGGCACCAAAACCATTTCTTACAACAATGTTTCTGTGGATGTTGTCATTGACAAACCCGCCGGCAAAACATTTGATGTGCTGTTGGTTTACCACGGAACCGTTACTTACGACAGTCTTATTTTGGAAGCTGCCAATAACACCCTGAATGGTTTTAAAAGAATTCTGGCCCGCAAGGATATGATGATTGTGAGTGTGGCCTATCCAGAAGAAAATTTGTTAATGGGCGACAATGTTTTACACTCTGAAGCGGCTTTGCTCTGGGTTAAAAACAAAGCGGCCGGTGAACTGGGTATTCAAATTAACAAGGTTTTTATTGCAGGTCATTCGCAGGGCGGATACATTGTAACCCGCCTGAATACCATGCACCAAACCAACGGAGTGATTGCCAATGCACCCGGACCTTTAAATCTCGTTTACCGCTGTCAGCTGGAAGAAGACGGAAAAATAGCCCAGGGGGTTGTTTGCACAGCAATGAAAAACAAATATGGAACAACTACAGCCAACCCGGGAGCCTATCAGGACCGGTCATTGCTGAAATACACAAGTGCTTTCAAATCAGATATTCTGTTTGTGCAGGGTTTGGATGACACCCAAATTCAAATGTATTCCTGGCCCTTGTTTAAGCAAAAAGTGACCGGTTGCACCGACTGTAAGCAGGTTTTGGTGCATGAAGTTACCGGTTTCGGACATACATCGTTGTTCGAAAATGCCGATGCGCAAACCGTTTTCAATAAGTTTATCGCAGATCGTTAGTCTTCTCAGCCATCAAACGGCTTGGAATAAGGCTGGCCGAGGAAAATTATAAAACTAAATTTGAATATTAAGGACAAATGTCTTAATTTTGAAGGCAAATGTCGGAAAAGAAGAACAGCTCCACCGATAAAATCAAATCCTACCCCATTCATGGTGAAAGTGGTTTCGCGCGCTTTCTGAATGAACCGCCGCTTTCTTTTCAGGCTCCCTCCTTTTCCGAATTTCTTTCCAACAAAATGCAAATCGTTCGGGCTATTGAAAAAGGCCTTCCCTTTGCCTTCTTCGAATTGGTTAGCCGCCTTACTCCCTTCAGCGAAACCGAATGGGCTAACCTCCTCGATCTCTCCACCAAATCGCTGCAGCGGTATCGCAAAACCCGCAATTTTCATTTTCGCCCCGCCCAGTCTGAACGCATCATTGAAATGGCTGAAGTTACCCGCGCCGGCATAGAAACTTTCGGTAGCCTGGAAAACTTTAAAAATTGGCTGGCAGTTCCCTGTTTCGCTTTGGGTGGTTATACGCCCTTGCATCTATTGGGCCATTCCTACGGAAAAGAAATGGTCATGGCTGAACTCAACGCCATCAACCACGGAATTTTGGCTTAAGTGGAACTATTCCGACTTTGTCGCCACGCCTATACCCACGATCTTTCAGGCCGCGGAGCCGTAATCTATGGTGCCCGCTGGAACTCCAAAGGTACCGATCTGCTGTACACAGCCCAAAACCGGTCTTTGGCCATGGCTGAAGTTGTTGTTCACTTGTCGTTAACCGCCCTGCCGACAGATTACCACATGGTACAACTATTCATTCCGGACAGCGTATCCTACGAAATCACAGACCCTGCGACTTTACCTGCAGACTGGGCCGAATTTCCCCATCCTTCATCCACCAAAAAGATTGGTGATACCTTTGTTCAAGAAGCCAAACATTGCATGCTGAAAGTCCCCTCGGCCATTACGCCGGGAGACTTTAATTTTCTGCTCAATTCGGCACACCCCGATTTCAATCAACTGCAAATTCTGGAGGTGCTTCCATTCCCCTTCAATCAGCGCCTGGTTTGCCGCCACGACTGAATTTTCGCCTCTGAAAATTTCACTAACTTTGCGCTGCAATGTCCGGCCTGCAACTTTACAATACCTACACCCGCCAAACCGAAGCATTTCGGCCCATTCACGACAATATTGTGGGACTTTACATTTGCGGACCCACGGTTTACGGACCGCCGCATTTGGGTCATGTTCGCGGGCCTGTGGTATTCGATGTGCTGCGCCGCTACCTTGAGTTTCAGGGCTTCAAAGTGAGGCATGTGCGAAACATTACAGATGTAGGTCATTTGGTGGGCGATGGCGATGAAGGCGAAGACAAGCTTTCAAAACAAGCCCGTTTGGAACAACTCGAACCCATGGAGATTGCCCAAACCTATACTGTGGCTTACAATGAAATGAGCCGCCGTATGAATGTGCTACCCCCGAATATTGAACCCCGTGCAAGCGGACACATCATTGAACAGATTGAAATGATTGAGGCCATCGTCAATGCGGGTTTGGCCTACAAAGCGAATGGCAGCGTGTATTTCGATGTGTTGGCCTATGCCAAAAGCCACGATTACGGCAAACTCAGCGGCCGCATTCTCGATGATTTGATTGCAGGTGCCGGCAATGAAGCAAGGGAACTGGAAGGTCAGGACGAGAAGCGCAACCCCAACGACTTTGCCCTGTGGAAGAAAGCCGCACCCGAACACATTATGCAGTGGAGTAGTCCCTGGGGCAAGGGTTATCCCGGATGGCACATAGAATGTTCGGCCATGAGCCGAAAGTATCTGGGCGATGTGTTTGACATTCACGGCGGCGGCATGGATTTGCTTTTCCCTCACCACGAAAGTGAAATAGCCCAAAGCACGGCTTGCACCGGCCACAATCCGGCTCGTTTCTGGGTTCACCACAATATGATCACCATCAATGGGCAGAAAATGGCCAAAAGTTTGAACAACGGCATTCAGGTAGAAGAACTCTTTTCCGGAAATCATGCCTTGCTTGAACAGGCTTACAGCCCCATGACACTGCGTTTTTTCATTTTACAGGCGCATTACCGCGGCACACTGGATTTCAGCAACGAGGCACTACAGGCCGCCGAAAAAGGATTGCAGCGGTTGTGGAATGCTGCAGAAACAGCGAAGAAACTGCCGGTATCAGAAAACAGCGAATACAACATTACCGATATTCATGAGGCGTGCCTTAAAAGCATGAACGACGATCTCAACACCCCGCAAGTGATTGCCCAACTATTTGAAGCGGCGAGGGTGAGCAATTCAGCCGCTGACGGTAAAATCAAGCTGGATCAGGTCAATATTCATGCCCTAAATGAACTCTTCGACACCTGGATGGTCAGCATTCTGGGCATTCAGCCCGAAAAGGAAGGCAATGATTCCGCTTTGGACGGAGTGATGCAAATGCTGCTGCAGATGCGTGCACAGGCCAAGGCCGACAAAAATTATGCCTTGAGTGATGAAATACGCAACAAGCTCACTGCTCTCGGGTTTGTGATTAAAGACGGCAAAGAAGGCAGCAGCTGGAGCATATAATTTTTTATGAAACTCAGTATTGACTTGCAGTGTGCCTCGCCCAAAGAATGGGCAGATGCCGTGATGGCTGACTTTGATACTTTTTTGCAGGATCATGCCGATTGTGAACGCAAGGCC
This sequence comes from Flavobacteriales bacterium, assembly GCA_947459165.1. Classification (GTDB taxonomy): domain Bacteria; phylum Bacteroidota; class Bacteroidia; order NS11-12g; family UBA955; genus RGEC01. The sequence goes on along the minus strand of CANHCW010000180.1, from coordinate 472 downwards.
AATGGCATGATGATGAGCATGGTGGCCAAATATCCCGACAGGGTGGAGATCATTCCTTTGCTGATAGAGACTGCATTGGAGGAGCTGGAGCATTTTCGCGATGTGTACGAACTGATGCAAACCCGGGGGTTGAAACTGGAAAACCCATTTGAAGAGGATCCCTACATCAAAGGGTTGATGGCCTTTGTACGAAGCGGAAGAGATGATCGTTTTTTGGACAGGCTTTTGTTAGCCTCATTGTTTGAAACCAGGGGTGCGGAACGGTTCAAGTTAATATGGGAAAGACTGCCCGAAGGCGAACCCAAGAAATTTTACCATCGGTTGTGGGCCTGCGAAAGCAAACACGCACACATCTTTGTAAAAATGGCTTTGAACTATTTTGATGAAAAAACAGTGTACGACCGTTTGCTGGCCTTTGCTGCCGAAGAAGCCCGCATAGTGCGGAGCATGCCGATTAGGGCGGCGTTGCATT
>CANHCW010000179.1 GCA_947459165.1 Flavobacteriales bacterium | reverse complement strand
GATTCTACGGGACAAGCAAAGAATGCTTAAAACCCTTTCAAAATGCACTGTTCTAACTGCGAATGGCTTGAATGCACACGATGGTTGTCATTACGGATTCGTCAAAGGGTATGAATCGCTTGGGCAACAACTGTTTAGCATAGTTAAAACCGATTTATATAAAGGGAAACGCAATGAAAACAATTACTGCCCGGAACCCAATTTGGCCTATTTCTCCAACAATGACCAAACACTAATTTGCGTAGAATTGAGTAATCCGGGTGCAACTTTTACTGTTGATACCTTATTTCATCAATTATTTAAATTAGAAGGAACAACATCCAGAATTACAAACGGTTGGATTTTTAAAAATAGGCTTTATTTAAAGATTGACAAAAGCGATTGCAACCTGAATGGTATAAGCTATGACGGATTGGCCGGAAACAAACCCTGGGTAAAAACGGCATTAGGCGTAGCCATGTTGTCGTTTTATAATCATCCGATTCTTAAATCTGCACCGTTATCCACAGTAAAGGCGTGCAGAGGTAATGTTGTTAACCTTGGACGCGACAGTATTCCGGGTGTAAAATATGACTGGAAAGGGATGACAGGAGGCAAAACCTACAACATTGCAAAACCGTATCACAAAGCCGAAAATTCTGAATTGTTTAGACTCATTTTGACTTATGGAACGAGCAGCTGCAACAAAGATACCTTGTGGCAAAGTGTTATTGCTGATACTGTAAGCAGCATTTCACTGCCGGATACGATTCGTTTTTGTTTTGGAGACAGCATTACCCTAGGTCAGAAAAAAGGAGACTGGGCCAGTTCTTTTTGGTATAAAAACGGAAAAATGGAATCTGCCGGTTTTCAGGTAAAGGCCTTTGAAAAAGCCCGATGGGTACAATTGATTACCGGATTCAATGGCTGCCGAACAGAAGACTCTGTATGGATGCTACCTGAAAAGCAATTTAAAAACATGCTTTCCGATCTATTTTATCGGTGTCCCGGCGACTCTCTGCTTATTCGTTCTGCTTACAAAGGAAAAAAATATGAGTGGAATGGTTATCAAAGTGTAGATTCATTCCATGTTTTGCCGGACATGTCAGATATTGCCTTGGTTGTATCTGATTCCAGCGGTTGTCGCTGGCACGATTCTGCGAGCATTGTCAATAAGCTACCTATTGATATTGATATAGTTGAAAATTTTGCTTTTTGCCCCGGCAGTTCAATCAGTATTGCTCTGCCCTCAAGCCACAGTTTCTATTTTTTAAATGGTCAGAAGGTTATCAATTCACTTACATTGAACAAAACGGGGAATTTTACTCTCACTGCAAAGGACAGTCAAGGTTGTAAAGCAGAGAAAATATTGACAATAAAAAAATGGCCTGAACCGAGGTTGATCGTAAGGGATAGTGGCTTTTGCAATGGAGATTTTCTTGAAATAACTGCACCGCTGCATTTTACAAACTACACATGGAGCCATGCGTATACCGGCAAAACAGCAGTATTTATTAAATCGGGAAGTTACTGGCTCGAGGTAACTGACAGCAATCAATGCAAAAAGAGGGACTCTTTTTCTATTCTGGTCAGTGATAAGGCGGTATGGCAACTAGCTACCGATACGCTGATCTGTTTTGGCGATTCCATTCAAATTGAACCTTACAAACAAGACATTCGTTGGTTTTGGCAGGGAAATGAATTCACCGGTAAAACATTCAAAATTAAATCGGCCGGCAAATATGAATTCATGGCGGAAAGCAGTCCCTTTTGCCGGGTTAAACATCAGTATTCTGTGAGAAGCATCGTTTGCCAATCGGGTTTACATGTTGCCAAAAAAGACAACATAACAATTCGGTCGTTTAATGGTAAACTATTGATTGACAGCGATAAAATGAATTTGATGGAAGTTTCTGTTTACAATACCACGGGCAGAAAAATCATTTCTTCGATTTGCCGAGGAAACAGTTTTGAATCAGCGCTGCCTTCCGCTTCACAGGAGGTTTTGCTTGTGCTTGTGAAGTTTAAAAACAATTCCGGTGAATGGTTTATAAAACGAGAGAAAATACTGTTCAATTAACTTTCAATACTATTACATAATAAGCTTTTATTGTACTTTTGCAATAAATGAAAAGTAAGAGATCTGAAGCTGAGTTTGAAAGCACATTCACTGCTTACAGCGAAATTGCCAAGGCCCTTGCGCATCCGGCACGGGTTGCTATTTTGAAGTTGTTGCAGGAAAACAACTATCAAAGCTGTCAGAACATAGTTGATCAGTTACCCTATACACAGAGTACAGTGAGTCAGCATCTTTACAAACTGGTATCCGCAGGTTTGCTGGAAAGTAAAGGAGTTAAAACATCTACCATTTACAGCATCAATTCTGCGGCACTGCACAAGTTCAACAGCATGTTTTTTGAGGTTTTCGTTCAGAAAAAAGACGACAGACAATTGAGCTTGTTTTAATTTTTGTCTTAATATTCCTTAATGATCATTCCTGCCGGGAGCTTGGGTTCAATCCATGTGCTTTTGGGAGGCATGGTTTCATTGGCATCGGCCACTTCTTTTATTTCTTTAATTGTATTTGGATAGAGCAAGAAAGCACCGTCTATTTCTCCCCTATTTCTGAGTGCCAGCAATTCTTCGGCAGGCATGTCACCTCTGGTAAAACTCAATCTGTTGTCTTTTCTTGAATTCAGAATGTTGAAGAATTTTCGAAACACATAGGTTTCAAGTCTATAAACATCCAAATTTTCGGCAGGACTGGGATGCATGTGACCTGGCTTCAGTCTTAAACGATACCAGCCATGAGGTGTTAATGTAATAATGTCTCCTTTTTTTTCCGGAAACACTGGAGTCTTCAACAAATCAATGTAAAAATCCGATGAAGCATTGTGAATCATATCCATCCACTGTTCCAATTCTGTATTTCTGAGCAAGCGATGAAAGGATTTGATGCGCAGACGCGACTCGGGAATGACGAAGGCCATGATAGAGGCATTCTCTTTTGGGTTGTTCTTAAATAGCTTTTTTTTCTCAACAAACCTGGCCGATGCGGCTATTCTATGGTGACCATCGGCAATGTAAAGACGGGATGTTTTAAGGAAATTGAGTTGCAGGTCGTCCACTGCGGTTTCATTTTCTACAGCCCACAGTTGATTGCGCCTTGATTTGCTATCTAAAAAATCAAACAATAAGGGTGATTGTTCCTGATACATCTGCATCCAGTCTTCAATAAAATCTTCATTGGGATCAGAAAGAAGTATGGGTTCCCCGACAGCTCTTAAAATATCTATGTGGTTCACCATCATATCGAGTTTTGAATCGATGGTGTTTTCGTGCTTGCAAATGTTACCATTCAGATAATCGCCTGCATTCACACCCAGAATAATACCCTGAAAAGCGATATCATCAGCGGTTGTTTGACGATAAATGTAAAAGCAGGGTTTTGATTGTTTGCTAAAATGGCCCGCAATTTTCAGCCTTTTGAAGTATTTCAGCGAGGTTTCAATCTGGCTTGAATCCACCGGGTTTCCGGATAGAAAAGGTTTTATAACATTTTCATAGTGATTTGGGCTTCCGGAACCACAAACAATCTCCTTCACCATTTCTGCAGAAGGGGTCAATGCACAAAAAGGTTCAATATGTATCAACGCCGGGAGCTAAAAAAACCGGTAATTCGATTGGCCAATTCAATGCCCACTCTTTCCTGTGCTTCTGCCGTACTTGCGCCAATGTGAGGAGACATTGAAACATTGGGAAGTTTTAAAATTTCGTCGTTTAGAGGCGGCTCGTTTTCAAATACATCAACCCCGGCAAATGCCAGTTTGCCCGATTTTAAGGCCGCAATCATCGCCTGTTCATTCACCACTCCTCCCCTTGCACAATTAATTAAAACGGCTCCAGTCTTCATTAGATTGAATTGAGTCTCACCAATCACTTCTGCACTGCCCGGTGTGTGAATGCTGATGATATCGGCCTGTCTCAAAACATCATCCATTTTATGTCCGGGAAGGGTAACGCTGAAATTGTTTTTACCATAACTACGATGGAATGATACGGTCAAATCCACATCGCGGTTGAGGTAATCGTGCGCCATGATTTCCATTCCCAATGCCAATCCCATTCGGGCTACTTCCTGACCAATTCTGCCAAAACCAATTATCCCCAGTTTTTTTCCTTGAACTTCCCAACCCGAACCGGCTATTTTCTTCAATTCATTAAACTTGGCAACTCCGTTTTCAGGCATTGCCCGGTTGGTCATGTGCAAATACCTGTAACAACTGAAAATATGCGCAAACACCAGTTCAGCTACCGAACGACTGCTTGCATTGGGAGTATTCACCACCGGAATATGCTTGATTCCGGCATGCTTCATATCAATATTATCAAGCCCTACACCGGCCCTCGCAACCAGTTTAAGGTTGCCGGCATCCATTATTTCGGCCGTT
>CANHCW010000178.1 GCA_947459165.1 Flavobacteriales bacterium | reverse complement strand
GGCAAACTTTTCGGCTGTCATTTTTCCCGTGGGCCGGGTAAAAGTGTTCAATCCGCTTGGACACTGCGGACAACCCAAATTGCAGGCCGTTGTGGGCTCAATTCCTACAGCCAATGGTTTGCCCCATTGCGCTGCCGAACCGGTCATTCTGCCCCAATAATACGATGCGTAAACCTTTACTGCATTCCAAAACCGCGCAGGCCTCAAAAATGGCTTTGTCAGTTCCCAGCTATCCCTCAGCCCCGCGTACATCAGCCGTCGTACTCCTCAAAAAAATACTGCCGCCTGTTGTAACCCAGTTGTTTTAAACGCATTCTTGCTTCCTTGCACATGGCCTGCCAGCCGCAAACATAAAAACGGGCATCGCGACCGTCGGCAAACAATTCTTCGTACACTGCATGCACATAGCCCTTGCGCCCCTCCCATAACTCACGGCTCAGCACCGGTATGTAATGAAAACCCGGATATTGTTCCTGCCATGCTTCAAACTCCTTCCTGTAAAGTAAATCGACTTGGTTTCTGCCGCCAAAAATGAGGTAAATCTGTCGCTGGACACCGCTTTTCAGCAATTCCTGAATCATGGGCCGAAAAGGAGCCACTCCCGTTCCGGTGCAAACAAAAGCATAATCGCAGGGTGCCGGTTCATGCAAAATAAACTGCCCCAATGGACCGTCAAACTCCAGTGTATCGCCTGGTTTCATCTGCCACAGCAACGGCGTTGCTTTCCCCTCAGGATTCAGCACAATGCACAATTCAAATGCGTTATTTCCTCCATTCAACGAGGCAATGGAGTAACTTCTCTCAGTGGCATCAGGCAGTTTCAGTGTAACAAACTGTCCCGGTTTAAAATCAAAAACCGTCAAATCCCCTGTTTGCAGAAAAAAGCGCCTTACCGAGGGCGTTTCGTTGATGATATCTGTGATTGTGGCTTGCAAGACAATGCAAAATTAAGTCCACTGAGTACATTTGCACAGATGAAGTTTCAATTGGCAATGCTGGCCGGGTTAGGTGGATTTGCAGGTTCCTTGTTGCGGTACAGCGTGTCGTCTTATATTCCTTTTGATTCGGCCCGCTTCGCCTGGGCCACTTTCGGTGTAAATATGCTGGGGTGCCTGCTGATGGGATTGCTGAGTATTTGGGTGCAGGCTGAAGCAATGAGGGTATTTCTGCTGGTTGGCATTCTGGGCGGTTTCACCACTTTTTCCGGGTTCGGTTATGAAATCTATCGCTACTTGCTTGCCGGTGAAACCGTCAAGGCTATAACCTATGTTCTTGGTTCACTCATGGCCGGCATCGCGCTGGTTTGGATTGGCAGAAAATTTGCTGAGGTATGGGTATGAGGTTGCTGCTTTTCATCTTTCTCTGCTGCGGCGTTACAGCCAAGGCATCGCGAATTCTCATTCCCATGGACGATGGGCAAAAAAACCACCTCAAAAGTTATGGACTGGCTTTTTGGGTGCTGAAACAAGATGGCAGCGAAGTACAATGGCTACTCAACTACCGCGGCGGCAGCTTCATGATTCTTCACACACCCGAAACCGAAAGTGAATGCCGACTGCGAGGTGTGAGCTACGAGGTGATTACGGAAAGTGAAGCCAATTCCATTGAAGCCACCATCAGCAACCCCGAGGTGAATATGAACAGCCTCAAATTGCTCACAGCACCCAAAATTGCTGTTTACAGTCCCAAAACCAAACAACCCTGGGACGATGCCGTAACCATGGTTTTGCAGTATGCCGAAATTCCCTACACGGTTATTTTCGACGATGAAGTGATGGAAGGCAAACTGCCCGAATACGACTGGCTGCACCTGCACCACGAAGATTTCACCGGTCAGTTCGGCAAATTCTGGAGCAGCTATTCAACTGCACCCTGGTACCAAAACGAAGTGAGTGAAGCCGAACAAATGGCCGCCAAACATGGCTTTAAAACCGTAAGAGAGCTCAAATTGGGCGTAGCCAAAAAAATCAGAGACTTTTGCCTGGGCGGCGGCTTTTTGTTTGCCATGTGCAGCGCCACCGATACATACGATATTGCCCTGGCCGCTGAAAGTACCGACATCTGCGGCCCCATGTTCGATGGCACCGAGGCCGACCCCGATTGCCAGAACAAACTGAAAATGGAAAATTGCTTTGCATTTAAAGATTTTGTGCTGGAGCAAAATCCATACATCTACGAACACAGCGACATTGATGTGGATCCCATGCGCCGCGGCGTAACCGAGCAAACTGACCTGTTCACCTTATTTGATTACAGCGCCAAATGGGATGTCATTCCAGCCATTTTGTGCCAAAACCACACCCGCACTATTAAATCGTTTTTAGGGCAAACCACCGCTTTTAAAAAGAGCAAAATCAAAAGCAATGTGCTCATTATGGGCGAAAATGCGGCCCTCAACGAAGCCAAATACATTCATGGCGAAGCCGGCAAAGGCACTTGGACATTTTATGCAGGCCACGACCCTGAAGATTATCAGCACATTGTTGGCGAACCGCCCACCGATTTGAATCTTCACCCCAACTCACCCGGTTACAGGCTCATTTTAAACAATATTTTGTTCCCCAGCGCCAAAAAGAACAAAATGAAAACCTAAGCTAAGTGCTTTCCAAATCCAATCTGCATAGCGGTCTGCTCATTTATGTCATTCTGTTGGTGGCCGCCTTGCTCAGGTTTTGGGGCGTATGGGATTTGCCTTTTCATTACGATGAACTCAGCGCCATTTTTAGGGCGCGGGCCGAAACATGGGAGCAACACTGGCAAACAGGGGTTTTACCTGACGGTCATCCGCCCGGTGTGCAAACCTTTTTGTGGTTGTGGGTAAAACTGTTTGGTGAACATCCATTACCCCTGCATTGGCTCACAGCGAGTATGGGCGTGGCTGCAGTATATTTCATTTTCAAGGCCGGCAAACAACTTTTTGGCATGAATGCAGGATTGATGGCCGCCGGTTTTTACGCTGTCAGCTATTTGCCACTGGTATGGTCTCAGCAGATCAGGCCTTATTCTTTTGGCATGCTTTGGTGCGCAGCGTTACTGTGGGTTTGGGCTGTAACGATAAGGCAACCCCAAGTGAACAAAAGGTTGTTCTGGCTTTTTGGCATTCTGGCAGGCCTGGGCGCCTTAACCCATTATTTTGCAGGGCTGTTTGGGGTGATGTTGTGGGCAAGCGCGGTTATTTTAATTCCCCATGCCCGAAAGCAACTCCTGTTTTCGGGGGGTATTGCTCTGCTCATTTTCAGCCCCGGCTTGCCCGTATTTTTTCATCAAATTAAAAACGGTGGTCTCGATTGGCTTGGCAAACCCGATGTTTCATTCATTACGGAACATTTAAATTATGCTTTTAACGGCAAATGGCTTTTTGCCGGCATCATGTTGCCCGGCCTATTGCTTGCCCGTTTGAGCATGGAATTTCAAGGTGAAAGTAAAATGCTTTGGCTGTTGTTGCTACTTTTTATCATTCCAATTGCTTTGGGTTTTGCCTGGTCGCATTTTGCCAAACCGGTTTTGCAGCACAGCGTACTGCTTTTTTCCATGCCCCTGCTTTATTTGTGTTTCGCCCGCCTGTTCGATCAGGCAAAACAGGGTACTTTACTTTACCTCGCATTGCCCGCACTCATGCTGCACGGATTGTGGCAAAGCCGGTACTTTCCGTTGCAGCAAAAAAGTGGTTACAGAGAACAGGTGCGGCAAATGGGTGCGGCGCTGAAACTACATCCCGGTATGACAGTGCTGGCCGATGGCCCCGAGGATGTAATCGCCTATCACCTTAAAAATGAAAAACTGAAAACGGATTTAAAATACATCAGTCATTCCCGAATTCCGTTTTCTTATGCCCGTTTCGATTCGCTGTTGAATGATGTTACCCGCCAAAACAAACCACTGGGATTGATGCTGAACTCGGGCAGTCACCCCGGTATCATTCCATGGCTTGAGCACCGTTTTGGCAAACCCAAACAGCGGCATTCACACCCCTTCACTGAGTTTTTGCTGTTTCATGACGGCAAATCCACTGCAGTTGACTATGAAACTGCCATGGTGGGGAAAGACAGTGGGCTTCGTTTGCCGCTTCAACTCTTTTGGCCTTTGAACAACGGGGTTTTGGTTTTTCATTTGCCCGACAGCGGCCTTGCATCAAATACCGAGCTCATTTTCCGCATTCTGCGCAACAACCGGCAAATCGATTTCCGATCGGCAAAAAAATCCGACTTCCACGGAGTAGGCGACGGAACCCTGTTTCTGTTTGTAAAAACTGCCGATATACCCGGCCTCAAAAACGGCGATGTAATTCAATTGAACATTTCAGCCGACGGCAAGCCTTTGCAAGGCCAAGTGAAATACCGTAAAAGTGAAGGGAACCCGTATTTGTATGGGGTGGATTGGTTTTAGAAGTTATCTCAAAAAAGAGACTTGAGGCAATTTTATCCCTTGCTTTATTCTAACCAATTCATT
>CANHCW010000177.1 GCA_947459165.1 Flavobacteriales bacterium | reverse complement strand
CCGGTTTTGGCCGGTTCGTTCTTGGGATCAATCCTTAAAGCGGCGAGATAATCTTCTTTCGCCGCTTTTTTATTGCCTTTTTTCAACTGTAAATCACCCCTCAAAGACAACGCCTTGGCAAAGTTTTCGTCCATTTCAAGCAGCTTATCACACAACTCCAAACTCTTGTCGTAATTGTCAAATCCCATTTCAATAACGGCGGAATTGTAAATGGACAACTTGTGAGCCGGATTGATCGTTCTGGCCTGATCGTACAATGCAATGGCATCGGCCCACTGCTTATTCATTTGCTTGTAAAATCCTTTTCCATAAAATGCTTCATCACTGAATTCATTGATTGAAATGGCCCGATCGAAATATTTTAGGCACAGCGGATCTTTTTTTAAAAGGTAAACCATGGCCATTTGCATAACTGAAGGGTAATGCTGTGGATTCGCTTGCAATGCGCCTTCAAAAGATTTCAGGGCTGTTGCAGTATCTTTTTTCTCTAATAAAATTTGCCCGCTGCCGAACCAAGCTTTATCTGAATAATCGGCTACTGACTTCAGTTCTTTGAAAATTTTATCGGCTTCATCATATTGTTGCCTTGCAACATACAATTTGGCAAGAAGATACTTTGCCTCGTGAAAATCAGCCTTTAATTCAACGGCTCTTTTTACGCGTCTCAAAACCTGCTGCGGATTGGCTGAGTCATGCTGTAAAATACATTCTCCCGTTTTGAATTGATACAAAGCGTTCAAACTGTCTATTGATGAGGCTGTTTCAAAATCAATCAGTGCATCCTTAAATCTCTTTTGGTAAAATAATGCATTGCCACGCCTGTAATACAATTCAGCATTCCCCGGCTCTTTGTTGATTTTGGCAGAAATATCCCGGATATCCTGAGAAAATGAAGTGTCTTTTTCGGAAATGTAGCGCCCTTTTGAAGCCGAATTTTTGCAATCCGACATGAAAGCAGCGATGAAAACAACAACAATCAGCGATCTGATAAACATTGTGCAAATTTAGATGAAGATAAAGTTGAGAATGACAGAACAGGGTAAACAATTATAAAAGAGTAATGAGCACGGCATGAACAACAAAAAAGGCCATGAAACATGACCTTTTTGTGCCCGGGACGGGAATCGAACCCGTACTGCCATTGCTGACAACAGGATTTTAAGTCCTGCGCGTCTACCTATTCCGCCACCCGGGCTTACAGGGTTCAAAGATAATACAAACAAAGCTCAATCGCCCGAAAGAAATGGCCGGCTCGGGACAACTTGCTGATTTTCTTTGTACAAAATACAGTTATGTACAACCAAAATATCGATTCCGCTGTGCATAAAGGTGGCAAATGCATCCTTTACTGAACAAACCGGAGGTTCTCCTCTGAGATTAAAACTGGTGTTTACAAGCACAGCACAACCGGTTAATTCGTAAAATGCCTTCAATAAATTATAAAATTCCGGTCTTTCGTTTTTATCTACCAGCTGAACGCGGGCGGTTCCGTCAACATGGGTAATGGCAGGTAAGTTAAAGGCAGCTTTTCCGTTTACAATTTCATCTCTTACTATGCAAACCCTTGTCATGTATGCATCGGCTATACCTGATTCGAAATATTGATCTGCCAATTCGGGCAACACAGCAGGCGCAAATGGTCGGAATGACTCTCGCATTTTTATTTTTTCATTTAAAATGGATTTCATGTCAGCATTTCTGGGATCAGCCAAAATACTGCGGTTGCCCAAAGCCCTAGGCCCCCATTCCATTTCTCCCTGATACCATGCCACCACCTTGCCTTCACTGATTTTTTGCGCAATGTGTGAATACAGCTCAGGCCAATCCATGTTCTTATAAACAGCATGGCATTCATCCAACTGTTTGCTCACGCCCTCACTTTCATAATTACTTTTCTTCGAAACCGGAGTTACGGATTGATCATGACTTTTTGGTTTTTTCAAACCCAAATGCCAATAAGCCAATGCGGCTCCAAGTGCCCCGCCCGCATCGCCGGAAGCCGGCTGTACATACAATTCATCGCAAATGCCTTCGCGCAGTAACCGCCCATTTGCTGTACAGTTTAGTGCAACACCGCCGGCCAAACACAAATTTCTGCTTCCACTCAGGGCAATGGCCGTTTTGGACATGCGAACCACAATTTCCTCAATTACACTTTGAATTGATGCTGCAATGTCTTTGTGAACCTGCTCAAGAGCATCTTTTTCATCTCTTTTTTCTACACAGAGCAAATCGGAAAAATGCCGCGTGGTCATAGTCAGGCCTGCTCTGTATCTAAAGTACTTTTGATTTAACCTGAAACTACCATCTTCCTTTAATTGAATCATTTTTTCCAAAATCAAATCCTTAAAAACAGGACGCCCGTAAGGAGCCAAACCCATTACCTTGTATTCGCCACTGTTCACTCTAAAGCCGAGAAAATAGGTAAAGGCAGAATAAAGCAATCCTGGTGAATCAGGATAATTTAATTCTTTGAAAAAATACAAACCATTTTCGTTGCCATGACCAAGGGTTGCTGTTGCCCACTCGCCCACTCCATCCAAGGTTAAAATAGCTGCATCGTTAAATGGCGATGAATAAAATGCCGATGAAGCATGACTCAGGTGATGCCCTGAAAAAAGCAACTTTTCGGCAATGTCTTTTTCAAATCCCAGCTTCAATAATGACTTGCCCAGGTTTTTTCTTGTAAACAGTTTTTCGCCCAACCAAACTGGAATGGCCTTACTGAATGACCGAAAACCTGAGGGAGCCACATCCAGATAGTTTTCTAATATTCGTTCAAACTTCAAAAATGGCTTTTCATAATAAACAACGGCGTCTATGTCCTCAGGTTTTAACCCGACCTTATTCAAACAATACTGTATGGAATTGAGGGGAAACGCACTATCGTGTTTTATGCGGGTAAATCGTTCCTCGTGAGCCCCTGCCACAAAATCTCCATTCACTAGCAGAGCTGCTGCGGAATCATGAAAAAAGCAGGATATTCCTAGAACATTCATGAAACGACTACCACAAGGTATAAATAAACGGTGCCAAGGCGCTGCTTTGTGCCAACAACATGAAAACACCCAGCAAAAGCAACACAATAATGATAGGAAATAGCCAGTACTTCTTTCTCTTTCTTAAAAATCTCCAGAATTCAGTGATAAACGATTTCATTCAATAGGGCCTTTCAAAATAATCTCCTTCTCTGTGTTCGTTGGTTGAATGATGAAAAAATGTATGAATATTGGTCGTTTTTCGGGCAAAAATTCTTCTGAATAAAGCAAGGGGCGCCACAATTCCAAAATAAATCACAGCCATCATAAATGGGCTAATCCACTTACCAAGGAATTTGCCCAGCATTCTGAAAATACTTTGCAATGGAAGCAGTTTTTCGGGAGCAATTAATGAAATAACAAAAACAATCAATGCTAAATCGCAAAAAACAAATGAAACAATGTGATATCTGAATAAAAATCCGAACAACAGTAACACTGCTGACAATGTAAATCCGAACCTGTCGGGTTTTTCAACAGGTTCGTCGTAGTGTCTTTCAAAGTCGGGTTTAAACACAGCTGCGAAGTAAATATTAAGGCTTGGAAAAACCGCTATTTAAAGTCAAAGCCAAATTTGAATGTCTTTTTTCAGTGGCTTTTGGCTAAACTTGCAATTGAAAATGGATTTAAAAGAAGCAAAGTTCCGTAAAGGGCAATACCGTCACCCATGGGAATTGGCAAGACTCGATGTGGTATGCAATTTGGCCGGAAATGAACTGAAGCAACTCAATGAAAGCAAAGGTGTTTTACTGGATGTAGGATGCGGAGACACTTGGTTTATTGAACAGATTTCAGAAAAATATCCCGGCATTCGGGTTGTGGCCATTGATATTTTGTTTACCGATGAAGACCTGGCAGCATTCAAACAGAAATACGAAGGATCTCAAATCAGTGTATTCAAAACGGTTGAAGATGCGCAAGCGGTTCTGGGCGAAGAAAAAGTGGGAATGGTGCTGCTGCTGGATGTAATTGAACACATTGAAAACGACATTTCATTTATGAAATGGCTCGGCGAATTCAGCTGTATTTCAAACGAAACCCGCTTTGTTATTACAGTGCCTGCCTATCAGTGGCTTTTCAGCAACCACGATATATTCCTGGTTCATTACCGTCGTTACACCAATACTTTGCTGGTAAATAATCTCAATCAAGCCGGCTATTCAAAACAAAAGGTGGGCTACTTTTTTCTCAGTCTTTATTTGGCAAGAATCATGGCCTGGTTTAAAGAGAAAATCACCCGCGATAAAAAGGAAACCACCGGTTTGGTGGAATGGCAGGGCGGCAAAACCATCACCCACTTGGTGAAAACTGTTTTGATGATCGATTTTTATTTGGGCCGGCTGTTTCGAATCGTTGGAATCAAACTTCCCGGATTAAGCAACTATATCATTTGCAAAAAATCTGCATAATCATACCCTGTTACAATGAAGAAAAGCGCCTGAACATCGGTGCGCT
>CANHCW010000176.1 GCA_947459165.1 Flavobacteriales bacterium | reverse complement strand
TCGGTTACAACGGGCACGCCGGCACTCTCGTAATCTTCATCGCTAAAACAGCGGTCGGGCGAGGCCTCTGCCACCACCTTTACCTGCGGCCACCGGTTCATCAGGGCGGCGCATTGCACCGGGGTGAGGGCCACCCGCACATCGGGCGGTGATTTGCGTTCGCGTAACAAACCGATTTTCATCAGCGCAAAGATAAGTCGGGCTTTGGCGCCAATAACCTAGATTTGTACACCGCGCCATGTGCTTTTCCTATTCGGTTAATTTCAGCGCCACCCGGCTGCAAAGCAAACTAAACCTCAGCGAAGTGCCGCAACTGCCCGAACCCGGCTTTTTCATTTCGGGCTTCATCTATCCCTGCCTGCCAATTATTGCCGGCAACGGTGGTCTGCACACCGAATATGCTTACTGGGGGCTCATCCCCGATTGGGTAAAAAGCACCGAAAAAGCCATCGAAATGCGCAGTTACGGCCTCAATGCCAAAGGCGAAACCCTGAACCAAAAACCCATGTTCAAAAAGGCTTTTGAACACCACCGGGTGCTGGTTCCCATGGCCGGGTTTTACGAATGGCGACAAATTGGCAAACGCAAATTCCCTTACTACATCAAACCTGCTGAAGCTGATTTTTTTCTTGTGGCAGGACTCGCCTCGCAATGGGCAAATCCCGATACAGGTGAAGAGCAGGAAACCTTTACCATCGTTACCTGTCCATCGGGCCCATTGCTCAGCACCATTCACAACAGCAAACTTCGGCAACCGCTAATACTGCCCGAAGAAGATTGGCAGACCTGGATTTACGGTCGGGAAACCGATGTGCTGCCGCTGGTTAAACCTTGTAATGACTCTCTGCTTTCGGCATTCACCGTGGGCCCTTTGGCTAGCTACACAAAACAAAACAGAAATGTGCCCACGGTACAACAACCGTTCGACTACCCGGAAACAGGGAGTCAATTGTTCTGACGGAACGATATTTGCTCCTTCTCAAACACATGAATCGCCTTTTTATACCCCTTTTTCTGGTTTTGCAGGGCTGCTCAGGCCAATCGGCTAAAGACAGCACCGCCGTTTTACCCGCCAAGCCAAAAGCCAAACCGGTTTACAAAGCCTTGGATACCACCGTAAAAATTGGCGGTTACGAGGTGCGTATACAAACACCTGCCGACAGCATCAAAGGCGATCTGCTGCTGCTTCCCGGCTGGGATTTTAGCAACCGCAAATGGTGCGACAGCAGCGATGTGTGCCGCACAGCACTTGCCAAAGGATTCAGGGTGGTGGCACCCCAAATGAGCCGCAGCATTTACGCTAAAAAATATTTCCCCGAAACCCGTGCCGATATGGCCAAACACCCCACCATTACATGGCTCGACACTGCATTGGATTTACTGGGCAAACAATTCGGCTGCTTTAAAGCAGGCAAAAATTATGTGCTGGGACTGAGCACCGGTGGCCGCGGCGTGGCACTCATTTGCGAGGCCAAACCGGGTTTCTTTCACGCCGCGGCAGCCCTCAGCGGCGATTTCGACCAAAGCAAAATGCCGACCGATAACCTTTCCATCCTGGTTTACGGCCCTTACGCCCGCTTCGCCAATCGCTGGCAAACCGTTGACAATCCGGTTCACTTCGCCGACAGCATGAAAACGCCCATTTACCTGGGTCACGGGCTCAAAGACAGGGTGGTTCCTCCTTCACAAACCCAACAGTTTGCCGATGTGCTGAAAAAGAAAAAACATGAATTGCCGGTCATCCTGCACCTTGATACTAACGCCGGCCACACTTTTCGATATTGGCGCAGCGAACTTCCCGCTGTTTGGCAGTTTTTTGAAAAGCACTAAAAGATCTAATCGCAATCCTGCCGCACCCGTTCCACCTTGCTGATGTCGAATCCCATATCCTTGGCGGCATTCAGGTATTCTGTCAGCACTTCTTCGGAAATTTGTGGCTTTCTGCAAAGTACCCAAAGATAATCGCGGCCGGGCGCACCCACGAGTGCATAGCGGTATTGCGAATCGAGTTTTAAAACCCAGTAAGGAGCACGAAATGGCCAGAAAAACTGCACTTTCAGTTTGCCCGGATCTTGGACATTGGGAACAAAGGCTTTGCCTTGAATTTCGGACCACGAACCGTTGCTTTTTTTACCGCGATTTTGAACAGTAATTTTACCATCGGGGCGAACCGTGTAGCGGGCGGTTACGCACTGCAGATTCTTTTCAAATCGGTGCGGAAAACGGGCAGCTTCGTACCACAATCCTGCATAAAGGTTTACATCCAGCTTTGGGACGGTGGACAAAGGTTTGTTTTGCATACAACTACTGCCTGCAACCGCCAGCAGGGCGATCAATGTGGCTTTCATACCGCAAGTTAGGGCTTTTAGGAACAACTTCGTCAGGATTAATATCATTTGTGATGTGCCGGTATTAAATTCGCACCGCTTTTATGAAAATCAGTATTTTACCTTTGGCTCTGTTGCTGGGAGTAGCATCTTGCGGCAATGGTTCCAGCAAAAAACAAACACCACAAGATACAGGCCGCAAAGCACCCAAAAACCAAAAGGTATCCGCATCTGCGCCTTCTGACTCGGCCTACACCCATTTTTCGCATTTCATTGCAGGCAGCGAAGGCGGAAAAGGATACAAGGCGGCCGCACAGGCCGACTGGAAGGCATACTCGGAGCAGAATGCAGCCAAGTGGAAAGAGTTGCAAACCAAAATTGGGGCGCCCATCGAGCAGTGGGTAAAATCAGCGGCGCTGGAGAAAAATCCTGAGCCCGGCACCCTTTTTTATCCATTTGCCGGCGGCGATTACTATTACGCCCACATGTTCTTTCCAAAACAAGACACGGTTATTATGATTGGACTGGAACCCGGAGGCAGTATTTTCAATCCAGACACGCTGGGTGCAGGGAAAAGAACCGCCTATTACGAATCATTGCAGAAAAGCATGTTTTTCCCACATTGGCTAGGATTTTTCCGTACCAAAAGCATGGCTGTTGATTTCAACCGAGGTGTGTTGAACGGAACCCTGCACACCGTGCTGTTTTACCTGGCTCGCTTCGATGCTAAAATTCACTATATCGAACATTTCGATTTGGATAAAACCGGCAAAGAAATTAACAAACTGAACGGAAGAGAAATGCGCCGGGGAACAACCCGAACTGCATACAGAGTGGGTTACAGTCTGCCGGGCAGCGACAAAGTGAAAGAGGTGATGTATTTCAGTTACGATGCCAGCAACCAAAACCTGGCTGCCAAACCGCATTTGCTGAACTGGCTGAAGAGCAGGGGCAAGGTGGTTACCTTTTTCAAAGCTGCCAGCTACCTGATGCATTACGATATGTTCAGTACCATGCGCGAGTTTGTGAACAAATACACCGTTAGGCTGCTGCAGGACGATAGTGGATTGCCCTATAAGTTCATGCAGAATAATGGTTTTGAAGTGAAACTGCTAGGGCAGTACACCCGAACCATTGCACTGTTTGCCAATGAATTTCAACCCGAACTGAAAAAGGCCTACGCAGCAGCCAAGCCCGCGGTGTTGCCCTTCATGATCGGTTACAATGCCGAGTTCAGGGAATGCAACCTGCAATCGGCGGTTAAAAAGTAAATGAACGGTTTTACCGAACTGAGGTTAACGCCCGCCGAGCCGCAAGAAGAAAATGCGGAAATCATTATAGCCCTGCTGGAAGATTCACCTTTCACCACTTTTGAATTTCGCGACGGCGCTGTATTGGCCTGGGCCGAGGAAGGAACCGCAACCGATACGGAAATACAAGACCTGTGGCAGAATTTATCGGCATTTTGCACCGGTAACCCCGAAACTCATTTTGTAGAGAAGGAGAACTGGAACGAAAGCTGGGAGAAATCATTTTTTGAGCCAGTCACAGTGAGGAACCGCGTGCACATTCGCGCGCCTTTTCACCCTGCGGTGACGAACATAGAACACGAGCTGGTGATTGAACCGAAAATGAGTTTTGGAACCGGTCACCACGCTACAACCCGCCTGATGGCGACCCTGATGCTTGATGCGGAAGACCGATTTGCGGGAGCAAATGTGCTGGATATGGGAACCGGAACGGGCGTTTTGGGCATACTGGCTGTTAAGTTGGGTGCCAAAGGCGTAACAGGTGTTGACAATGAACCCTGGGCTGCCGAGAATGCAGCAGAAAATGCTGTGGTAAACGGTGTTAAAGCATTTACATCGCTGCTGGGAGATGCCGGCCTGCTGAAAACCATGGACGACGATACTTTCGATGTGGTGCTGGCAAATATTCACCTGAATGTATTACTCACCGACGGGCCGGCTTACCTTCGGGTACTGAAACCGGGTGGTTTGTTGTTGCTCAGCGGGTTTTATGTTCACGACCAGTCTTTGATTGAAAAGAACTTCACAGGTTACGGCGCAATCGTTCAGAATAGCATTGAGAACGAGGGTTGGTGCGCCGTAGGCTTAATAAAAAAATAATTCACATAGTTTTGTTTGAAAGATGTTGGCAGCAACCGGGTG
>CANHCW010000175.1 GCA_947459165.1 Flavobacteriales bacterium | reverse complement strand
TGTGTTTTTGGATTCTTTCTTGCAAAGAATCCTGACAAGCACCAGTGTAGAACTTGCCAAGACATTTTGAAAACAAAATGTAGCAGCATATATCATTCATTAGCCTTTGCAAATAAAAAGACCCCGCAAATGCGAGGTCTAGGTGGGCCCACTTGGGATCGAACCAAGCACCTACTGATTATGAGTCAGTTGCTCTAACCGAATGAGCTATAGGCCCCAATTGTTTTGCAAATATAAACCAGCGATTGAAAACACCCATTCAAAGATGAAAAAATAGTCCGTCTGAAGAAAATGGCACAAATGGGTCGCAGATTGGCTTTACTGTAAAAAATATATTTTTTCATTTTTTCACTCGGCAGAATAACTGCCTAGCCCCCTTCGAGTTTTGCGTTATCATTCTAAAAAAGAAAGGGAAAACACAAAATGAAAAACATCATTTTTAACCAAAAAGACAATGAGATTGAGGTTCTGGAACCCACCATTGTTACCATTAAGAAACAGGTTCCTGAACTGAAAACTCCGGAACCCGACGACAACATTCTGCGCATTGATTTTTTGTATTACGCATATCCCATTTACATCAATGGTGGCTGGGTTCAAATTCATCATTAAAACATTATTGAGTATGCGGCAAGTCAATGCGGACATCTTTCTATGTTAACAAACTGCTTTTTTAATGCTCTATTAAAATAAATACAGTGTTATACAAAGATTAATGGTATTCGCTTTTTGGTAATTCAAAATTGATTTTATTTTCAATTTGTGTTGATGTTGTGGTGATTGTATTGCGAACACAAATTAAGTACAATGAAAAAACACATCATTACCATTACAGCAGTCATTTTCCTCATTGGAAATGTGGCGGCACAACAGTTTTTTGAAAGGGTGAACCACCTTGGTGCCTTAGATAAAGACCCTAAAAAAGACTGGACTGTAGGATGGACCAATTGGGATCCCAAAAATGCAGCCTACGGAGCTGCAAGCGATTCAACCACCCTGAACGATGCTAGTGGGCAGAAAGACATTACCACCACGGTTACTCTTTCTGCATCAAAAGTTTATTTACTGAAATCCCTTTGTGTAGTTAAACCCGGCGGAAGACTTATTATTCCTGAGGGAACAGTGATTCGTGGAAGAGCAAATCCAAATTCAACACCCAAAGAATATGCTACCATAGTAGTTGAAAGAGGGGGCAAAATCAATGTACAAGGTTCAAAAACCAATCCTGTGGTATTCACCTCGGCAAAACCAGTTGGCGCAAGAGATCGTGGTGACTGGGGGGGGATAGTTCTTTCAGGTTATGCAGTTAACAATCAGGGGACAAATGTGCAAATGGAAGGATTTAACAACATTACATTTAATAATACCCTTGCTTTTTTCGGAGGTGGCGATGATGCAGACAACAGCGGTTCTCTGGAGTGGATGCGCGTGGAATTTGCCGGTTATGCTTTTGAACCAAATAAGGAAATCAATGCGGTTACTTTCAATTCTGTGGGCAACGCTACCAAAGTTGAAGGTATTCAGGTGTCATTCTCTGGCGATGATTCATACGAATGGTTTGGAGGAACAGTGCGTTGCAAACGATTGATTGCCTACAAAGGCACAGACGATGATTTCGACACCGATTTTGGCTTTCGCGGGGCTGTTCAGTTCGGTATTGCACAAAAGGATACTGCCTATTTCGATTTGACTTGGAATGCTCCATCGGGCTCTTCCACTTCAGAAACTTTTGAATCGGATAATGATGCCGCCGGTTCGGGCAAACTGCCATTGACAAATGCAGTTTTTAGCAATATTACATGTATAGGTCCTGTTCCAATTGGTGCTACATGGTCAAGTATGGGCTCAACTTCGCGTGGCGCTTTTCGCCGTGGTGCCCGTATTCGTCGTAACAGCCGTTTGTCCATTGTAAACTCTATTTTCATGGGTTACCGCAACTTTATTATGCTTGACGGAGACAGCACGCTGACTGCGGCCGGAGTGCTGCCTGGAAACACTGTAAGCGGTACAAATACCTTTATCCGCAATAACTATTTCTGCAATACTGCTGCGGCAGCCTCTAAAACTGCCACCAATACAGGCCTTGTAGAAATAAGCAGCCCTAGAAATGTAGATAGTTTGGATAATTGGATAAGGAAAGGCATTAACAATAATCAGGTGAACAAAGTTGCTTACACTTCGGGTACTGTTCTGATTGATCCTCAGAATAGGACAAGCCCAAATTTCAGGCCAGTATCAACAAATAAGGATTTGTTCGGCACAAGCGAATTTACCTTTGGAGTTATGAATGGATTCGGCACTTTTGTGGTGTGCGATTCAATTACTCGTCAGCCCAAATCGGTAACAGTTAACACGGGTACCGATGTGCAATTTGATGTGGCTTATTCAGCCGGTGGTGAAGCGACCTATCAGTGGCAGTTAAACAAAACCGGCAAATACAGCAATATTGCTAATGGCGGTCAATATTCAACAGTTTCCGATGATACGCTGAATGTGAAGGCAGTGACTTTCGGCAACAATGGTGAAAAGTACCGTTGTTTTATAACCACTCGCTGGTGCAAAGACAGTACTTCGGCTGCTGTTATCAATGCCATTCTGAAGGCCTGCACACTAATTACCACCCAGCCGGTATCTACTTCAGGCACCGTTGGAGGTTCAGTTTCGTTTACCGTAGCTACGAATGATACAACGGCCAAGTTTGTATGGCAGGCCGATGCCGACTATGGAATGTCGAGTATTCCTACTTCTGCTACCAAATATGCCGGAAGCAATACCAAAAAGCTTACCGTAAATAATTTGACTATCGGCAACCACCAGCGCAAGTTCAGAGCCATTGCTTCTACCAATCTGTGCGTTGATACATCGAATGCTGTTACACTCACCATTAAAGACAGCTGCATCAGTTTCAAATCAGTAAAGGTGACTGACACACTTCTGATCAATATCAATCTTTCTGCGGGACCGAAAAAACAGAACACCATCAAGGTATTCCCTATTCCTTCTCAGGACAAGATTACGATTGACAATGGCGACTTTGCTGCTATGGGTGGATATTCCATCAAAGTATTCACTACAACAGGGCAGCTGGTTTACAATCAAGTTATTTCGCAGAAAGTTTACACTGTTGATTTGTCTCAATGGGCCGGTATAGGTACTTATAACCTGCAAGTTTTAGACAATACAGGCAAGATCGTAACCAACAGGGTTATCATTTTAAATTAAAATAAGCACTAAAATGTTGAGAAAAGCCGGGCATTGGTGCCCGGCTTTTTCATTTTAATCACTACAACAGAGATAGAGAGATTCAAATAATGTAGATAGGTATACTAAGGTTGCTGCCCTCAGAAGGCTTGGGACTGTAGGCAATTAAATTTAAATGCGTTTTGCCAATGAGGAGTCGGCGTTATTGCCAAATTAGCTTATGGCGTTTACTATTGGACTTGAAGCAAGCTTGGATTGCTCCACTTTTTCAAACAACCAGTTCATAATTTCTTTGTTAGACAAGAAATGTAAATTTAACTTTTCATCCTCTTGATAGTACCAACGATGAATGGCAACTCCGGTGCGGGTATTCAGATTTTCCAGAACAGGTACATTCCACTCCTTTAATGCAGCAGCATTGCACCACTGCTCGTATTGCCCCCGAATGGGGAAAACCATTATTTTCTTACCCATGTACATGGCCTCTGCCGGTGTTTCGAAACCACCACCGGTAATAACCCCGCAGCAATGAATCATGCTTTCTGTGAAAATTTCATTGTCGACAGGGTAAAATGTAATGTTGTCTATTCTTTCGATGGTTTTGTTTTCACGACTGAAAACTTCAAAGTGAATATAGGTCAGAGATTTGAAGTAGGTGAGAATTTCCTTGTTTGGAAATTGGGGCAAGTAAACTGTAACATGGCCCCGGTTGGTGGGGGCGGCGTTTCTAATTCTTTCCTTAATGATGGGCGTGTTGATATAGTTATCGTAGGCCTTGAAATGCAACCCGAGGTTGAGTGTGCCCGAGCAATAGTTGCGCAAAACCCATTCCCCTAAAACATCTTTGTGATCTGGGCGCGGAACGGCTGTGCTCCTGAATGATGCCTGATGTCCAAAATGAACACTGTTCAGGCGGCGCATTTTGCAAGCTAGGGATGTGATGCTTTCAAAGTCGTTTAAAATCAAATCGTATGACTTAAGCGGCAGTTTCCATGCCTCACGAAACATTCCAATGGGTCTCAGACTTTTGAAAATGCGCCAATAATCCAATCCGCCTTTATTGTCATAAAGCAAACTTAGTCCTTTACTCTGATAAAGCACCGGCAAGCATGAGCCGAGTTGTGAATTGTTGCCACTGAGAAAAATATCGACCTCTCCGTATTGTTGAAGATATGGCAGTATTTCAAGGGCTCTTGCAATATGCCCATTACCTGTTGCTTGTACAGCGTAAAAAATTCTCATTTTATTAGGGATTGAACAATGTGTTCGACTGGATTATTGATCACATCAGGCTGAGG
>CANHCW010000174.1 GCA_947459165.1 Flavobacteriales bacterium | reverse complement strand
GCAATAAATCGAGTTTACCCTTAACAACAGCAAATTTAGTGCTATTAAAAACCAAACCCAATCCATTATCTATTAATTCATCGCCACTGTTAAATTTTACATCTCCATTTCTATCTATGTATTGAATTAAAACAACAGTATCAAATGCTAGCTCAGTGGCAGAATCATAATTTATCCTTGCCACTTTAAGGTAATTGATGCCATTGTAATCAATATTTAGAGAATTGCTGAAAATAAATTCTTTACCTGAAGATCTGATAAATTCTACATTCCATTTGATTCCTCCGATTTTATATATAGGTTTTATTTCATTTGTATTGATATTCCATTTGTACATCAAGTTGTCATTGCTCAAAAATAAAATCTTATCATCGTAGTTTGCCAAAGTATGCATGCCATTAATCAGGTTGTTTGGAGGCAATTTTTTAACAATAGATCCTGAAATTAGAATTGCTGTATCATTGTTGTAGGTTGAAAACAGAAAACCTCCGGATAGGGAATGTAATAGAGCCGTATCGTATTGTGATGGAATGTGAAGTTTAACGGGTTGAATGCTGTTGTAACCGGAAAGTGTATATCGCTTTATTGAATGTTGGTTGCCTATAATTTGAAGATAGCCCAGGGTATCCCCCTTAATTGCATAAGAGCTGAAGCGATCAATCCGATCATTAAATGCCGTCGGTTTCCATACATTTCCGTCGAGCCAGGCCTGGTTTTTAATTTTATATGTGACTCCTTTATATGCAATGGAATCAAATATTCCCGTCAATACCATTTTGTTTCCCAACAGATTAACATAAAACGAATAGCCATAAACATTGGCAATAACATCTACAGATGAAGCGGTTGCGCGAAGCAGAGCATTGCGATAAAAATTACCTGTATTGTTGTAAAAACTGTAAATTGTATCGTTCACCAGCAAACAATTTCCAAAGTTGAAATTCCACAATGCATTTCCCTTTGCCGTGTTCAGCTTACTCCAATTGTTGGCGCTTTTATCATAACGGTTAAATTGAAAAATGCTAAAGGTATCATTTGGAATAGAGGTCACCGCTGCTATATTGCCTTTGTCATCTGCAGACAGGGAATAAATGTCTTTGTTGAGCCCGTTTCCAAAATGGCTGAACAATTGGGCTTTTGCCGAAGACAAAAACAGTAGCAGTTTGAGTGTGAAAATGATTTTTTTCATATTATTTAATTTTATATTTTATTCCTATTTGTGCATTTAATCCTGTCATGCGGCTCCTGAAATCCCCTGCATCCAGTTTTTGAATTTGTGGCATTCCAATGCCCTGTATTTCAGTAAAGAAAAAGGTATTCCTATTGATCCGGCGGCTGTAACCTAAACCCACCGTATAACCCAGGTTCCATTTGCGAAATGAAGAAGGCATATTTTTAATGGTTTCCTGAGTGTTTAAATCAAAAAAATAACCTCTGCTGCCTGCTGTCAATTGAAGCTGCATGCCAACGCCCACAAATAATTCATTGTCTTTATGAAACCACAGCGGGGCTCTGAAATAAACAGGCAGACTGATAAATTTTAAACTGTTCACACCGGCCAAATTGAATTCCATAATGCTGCCCGTATCTTTAATGTAACCTAGTATAGTGCCGTTAACATCCTTGAATGGAATATCGGTATACAGATATTTCAAATCATATTTATGACTTAATGCTCTGTACTGTATGCCACCCGTAAAACTCACTCCGGGACCCTTTTTAGGCACATAGGTAACCCCTGCCTGTATTTGTTTGGCGTTGTAGTTTCCACTCAATGCCGTGAAAATCTGATTTACATCTTTGTGCTGCTTGGCGGCATTTTCTACTTGAAGAATGTTGTTATTTGTTTTCCCATAACCTGCCGAAAGGGTCAAAAACAAGCCGCTTCTGTCACTTACATTCGGATTGGTTGATTTTTGTGTTACAACCGAACTTGGCAAGTCAATTTCAAAGGGTAACGGAATTAGTTCAGGCACTACATTCATTGCGCTTATTCCCAAAGCATACATGGCATACCTATTGTTGAAATTAGCCTGCGTTTCAGTTATGTCTGATTTACCCGTTATGGAAGAATTGTCTGTCAGAACTGTTGAGTTTGAATTGCCAATACTTTCGTTTCCATTTGATTTGATTGCAGCAACATCAGGCTCAGGAGTAGCGATGTTATTATGAATGGCTTGTCTGTTTGCATTTTGGGAACTTAAAGCCTCCACTTTCATCATATTTTTCTGCTTGAATACACTTTTTTCACCGGAGAATTGATGTGCAGGTTCATTCACAGAAATACCTGTATTTTCTATATGAACAATGTTGTCATTTTTTCCAGGAAGGAGCAGGTATGCAGCAGTCAGTACAATCAGGAGGAAGGAAGACAATAGAAAAATGAATTTTCTACGCCTTGCTTTTTGCTCATTTTTCAAAGCAACAGCCAGTCTCTGCCATTGATCCTCCGAAGGTGTCGGCTCAAAACTCTGCAGTGTCTTTTTATAAGCATTATCCAATTGCTCGAATATTTTCATGGTGATTTTCTGATTGAAGGGTGATTTTTAAGAGAGCCTTTTTTGCTCGCATGAGCATGGCGCGCGAACCTTGTTCGGTAATACCTAACATGGTTGCAATTTCTCTGTGACTCAGTTCGTCTATAATATGCAGGTTAATGATCGTTTGATGGCTCTCATTTAATTTTCGAAGGTTGTTCATTGCTTTCTCGGCGTTCAGATTGATTTCCGATATAGACGCATTGTCTGCTATTTTGTATTCATTATCTGTAATTCCTTCCATAACAGGTGATTTTCGCTGTTTGCGTAAAAAATCTATGGAAGTATTGATGGCAATTCGGCTCGCCCATGTAGTAAACTTGCTGTCGCCACGGTATTTTCCAAGGTTCATGTAGATGCGAAGCATGGCATCGTGAAAAACTTCCTCGGCATCGCTTTGGTTGCCCACATAGCGAAGGCAGGTTCCCTGAATTCGCCCGCCTATCTGATCATAGATCATCTTTTGGGCGCGAGAATCACCTTTTTGGGCTTCTTGTATGAGTTGCGTCAATTCCAAGGCGTTTTTCTTATTAGACGCAATTTATCTAATTGTGTGACGGTCGAATCAAAATAATTATTCATTATTTCTAGACAACTTACTTCTATCCGGTATCATTGCCGAATACAATGCGGTTTTATTTGTAGCCAAATTAATTCAGGAAGTCGGAGGTCTTTTACAGGTTGGTTTGCTAATTATAAATGCTGTAACTCAATTGGTATAGTCTTGAAATTTATGCGCAAAAGCAACGCAGTGAATTCAAATGAAATGTTTAGATTGCGCACATTATGATTAACAAAAGTCATCTTGTTATTTTCCTTCTGTGTGCCTCGCTGGTTTTGTCTTGCAACCAAAATTCATCCGGTGGAAGCAGTGGAAATTCCAATTCTAGCAGCCAAAGCAACGAAAAAGCCAAGGATGAAGGAAACGACATGAACAAAAGTGAAAGCAATGATCAAACCGAAAAAGATTCAGAGCAGGAGAATAGAAAAGATGAGGGAAGCAAGCAAAAAAAGACCGAGGGTCTCAAATGGAATTACAGCGGCTTCGTAGGCGGTTCCAAAATCAAAGCCAATATCGTTTACGAAGAAGCCACTCACCATCCACAAAGCGGCGCCATCTCTATTCCTATCTCCGGCTATTATTTTTACGAATCTGTAAAAGTGCCCATGGCCATTGAGGGATCCTGCAATGGTGTTGGGGTTATAAGCTTCGTTGCAACCACCGAAGGCGGCGATGAGTATTTTGAAGGGAATTTTACCAACGGGCAGTTAGGTGATTTTTCGGGCACCTGGAATAAAGGTGGTAAATCACTCCACTTCGTATTGAAAAGCGCTGAATAAATTTCAGGTTTGTAACACACCCACATTGAAGGGTTTCAACGGTGCTTGTGAAGCCGCCTCTATGCCCATACTGATCCAGGTTCGGGTTTCCAGCGGATTGATAATCGCATCAACCCAAAGTCGCGAAGCGGCATAATAGGGTGTAGTTTGATTTTCGTAGCGCTGGGTAATTTTATCGAGCAGGGCTTTTTTGGCTTCTGGAGTAATTTCTTCACCCTTGGCTTTTAAACTCATTTCTTCAATTTGCAAAAGTACCTTGGCGGCCTGTTCGCCACCCATCACGGCTATTTTGGCTGAAGGCCATGCCACGATCAACCGCGGATCGTAAGCTTTGCCGCACATGGCGTAATTGCCGGCTCCGTAGCTGTTTCCCATAATGATGGTGAATTTGGGCACGGTGCTGTTGCTCATGGCATTCACCATTTTGGCTCCGTCTTTAATAATTCCGCCTTGCTCACTGCGGCTTCCCACCATAAATCCGGTCACATCCTGCAAAAAAACCAGCGGTATTTTTTTCTGGTTGCAATTCATGATGAATCTGGCCGCCTTATCAGCACTGTCGCTGTAAATCACACCGCCAAACTGCATTTCGGTGCTGCCCCCGGGTTTTTTGGCTTTGGCCAGTTC
>CANHCW010000173.1 GCA_947459165.1 Flavobacteriales bacterium | reverse complement strand
TTAAAGCCCGGGAGAACGGCTGTTTACTTGCAGGAGAATGCAGATACGCACTTCGCAGGTAGGCTTTTTACTGTTATCTTACTTTTAATAGTTTAGTGTGCCGCAGGCGTAAAAAATAAAAAAAGGCGCCTGCAAAGACGCCTTTAATCGTTTTTTAAACAGAAACATTATTCCGATTTAGAGGGCAGTTTTACTGCCACAACTTTATCTTTTCCATCGGTGGTTTTACCCTCAATGGTAATGGCACCCCGCAGCGCGTTGAGGCTTGACACCGCGCCCTGCACGCTGTAAACGGGTTCATTGTTGATGTGGGTAATGACAAAACCCTCGGCAATGCCTGCATCTTTAAAAACACCCTTGTCTACGCCCGTTACTTTTACCCCGTTTTTCACACCCATTGACTGTCTTTCTTCGCGGGTGGTGTTCGCCATTTTCATGCCCTGATAGGTTTCGGGTGCGGCAGTTGCTGCCGTTTCAACTGATGTTTTTCCGTTTTCACTGAGAAGTGTCGCCTCAATCTCAAGCGCAGCACCTTTGCGGCGAATTGAAACTTTGACCTTGTCTCCGGGTTTGTTTTTGCCTATCTCTTCCTGCAAACGGCTGCTGCTGTTCACCTCTACATTGTTTATTTTTAAGATCACATCGCCTTTTTTGATGCCGGCCTTATCGGCAGCTCCGTTTTCAATTACCTCGGCTACAAACACGCCTTTGAGATCGCTGAGGCCTTTTTCGTCTGCCAGCTGCTGATTGATTTCCTGAACCGAAACACCGAGCAATGCCCTTTGTACTTTTCCGTATTTCATTAAATCGTTAACCACTTTCTTAACCAAATTTACCGGCACGGCAAATGCATAGCCCGCATAGGAGCCGGTTTCAGAGGCAATGGCCGTATTGATTCCAATTAATTCGCCACCGGTATTGACCAAAGCTCCGCCGGAATTGCCCGGGTTGATGGCCGCATCGGTTTGAATGAAATTCTCAATTGCGTATTTGTTTCCTTTGCTTCGAATGAGGTCGATGTTGCGCCCCATGGCACTGACAATGCCTACAGTTACAGTGCTTTCAAGGTTAAACGGATTGCCTACGGCTACTACCCATTGCCCCACCTTTACATCATCACTGTTGCCGAATTTGAGGAACGGCAAGTTGTTTTCGGCAATGCGCAAAAGGGCAATGTCAGTATTTTTATCGGTGCCAATGACTTCGGCTACATAGGTTCGCTTGTCGTTCAGTACCACTTCTACCTTGGTGGCGCCTTCAACCACATGGTTGTTGGTTACAATGTAGCCATCGTCGGTTAGTATTACGCCACTGCCACTTCCCATTCTGGGACCGGGTTGCTGAAAGCGAAATCCGGGACCATTGAAAAAATCGAACGGATCCATGGGAGCAGCCTGGGGTTTTTCAGCCGTGCTGCCCACCACCACTTTAATGTGCACGACTGCGGGCGTAGACACTTCTGCCACGCCTGCAAAATCGAATGAGGGTGTGGGATTAAGGCTGGCATAGCGCGCCAGTTGTTTGCTGTTTAGCTGTTTCTCATCTATGGATTTTACAGTTAACTTGTTTACAACGGCCACCCCTCCAAGTGATACGATGCCACCGATCAGCCCGGCCAGTGCCAGTCCAATAAATTTATTTTTGTTCATCAACTTTTCCATGTTATGTCGCATATCAAATTTTGTTCCGATTTTAACAAAATAAACCGCCGGTTTCTTTTACTTTGTGAGGCGGGTATTTACCTTTTTCGACAAGAAGGTATAAATTGTCTGTGAAATGGCTGAAACCACAGGAGAGAAGGAACAACAGGTTTTATTGCAACTCAGGGAGGGCGATAGAAATGCCCTTTTGGGTCTGTACAAAGCCAATCTCTCCATGGTGCGCAATTACATTACAAAAAACAACGGGGCTGCGGAAGATGCCGAGGATTTACTTCAGGATGCCCTGGTGGTGTTGTGGCAAAATGTCAGAAAACCCGACTTTGTGCTCAGCAGTAAAATCAGCACATACATTATGGCAGTGGTTAAAAATCTGTGGCTCAAACAACTTAGTAAAAATGGCAGAATGACAGGCGAAGAAAACATATTGCCCCAGGCGCATAGTGTTTTACCCGATCATGGCAAAGAGATGGACATGAAACACCTGAGTAAGGCTATGGAAGAGTTGGGGGAAAACTGCAGGCAGTTGTTGCTGATGTTTTATTTCGATGGTCACAATATGGAAACCATAGCCAGGAACCTCAACTTCGCCAATGCCGATACTGCCAAGGCCAAAAAATATCAGTGTTTTAAAAAGCTGGAGCAAATTGTAAAGAGCCGTTTCAGCATGTCAGATTTTTTAAAGTGAAAAAGATGAATGAGTTTGATCCAAAAAATGATGTGATTGACAGGTACCTGAAGGGTGAACTGGGCGAAGCTGAACTGAAAGCATTTGAAGACGAACTGCAACGCGATGCCGAACTAAAAAAAATACTGGAAGAAAGACGGCTGGTTTACGAAGTAATAGTGCGTTACGGGCAGGTGGAACTGAAGCATTTTTTGAGAAAACAAACCACACAAAGGCGCCTTCTCGCCATTAGTAAAAGAAATATTTACTACGCAGCAGCTGCGGTTGCCCTCATTCTTGTTACAACCACGGTGGTGATTCTAACCCTTCAAAAACAAGGAGGGCAAAAACCGACCGAAGTGGCAGAGAAGTATAAAGCCACCGAAAAATTAAAAACTACTGAAAAACCCGAAGATGCCAATGCAAATTTGGCCGAATTGAAGGACACCTCTTCAAGCGCAATCGCCCAGTCCGACATGGTTATTTCGGATTCAAATGCATTGCTTGTTGCGGCCAATGTGAAGGTCGTGAGCATAGACCTGGGAGAAACAACCGACGATGATGCAGAGCAAGAAACAGCTACCATGTCGCGTGCTCCTGCCATGGCCCAGAAATTTAAAAAGGAAGCTTATAAGGCTGAACCAAGAGGCGACAAACTTGCGAATGGGACAGACAGTTTAACACTCTCCGAATCTGCAGTGAACAAACGGCTGCAAAGCAGTATCAGAATGAACATGAATTTTTACAACACGGCTTCAGGTGAAAAAACCGTGGTTTATCAAATTGGCAAATCGGGGGAACCTGAATTAGACATTTTCAATCTGCCATACGACAATCCACTTTTGTTCGCCGATGGAAACAATACCTATCTGAAAGCGGGTGATGCATATTATCAAATTGAACTCAATGCCGGCAAAATTCAAAAGGTGAAGCCGGTTAGCGAAAGAAAACTGCTTAAACGATTTAACAGGTGAACATTCCATTTTTCAAGTATCAGGGAACAGGCAACGATTTTATTGTGATTGATGCCCGCTATCAAGAAATAGGGGCATTGAATGTTGCTCTCATGTGTCACCGCCGCTTTGGCATTGGTGCCGACGGTCTGATGCTTTTGAAAAACTGCCAGGGTTTTGACTTTGAGATGGTATATTACAATAGCGACGGTCGTACCAGTTCCATGTGCGGCAACGGAGGCCGTTGTATTGCAAAGTTCGCCCACAAACTGGGATTGGGCAGAAACGGGTTGTTGCACTTTTTGGCGGTTGACGGCCCCCATCAGGCACAAATAACGGCTAACGAAGTTCGTTTGCAAATGACCGATGTGAAGAACTGCGAGACAAAAAACGGAGCAGTGGCCATTCTCAACACCGGTTCGCCCCATTATGTCAAGTTCATTTCAACAGACCCCGAACAGGAAGATTTGATTGCTTTTGCCCACGCTGTAAGGTACTCGGAAGAATTTAAAGTGGCCGGGATTAATGTAAACCTGGTTCAAATAGCAGCAGAAGGAAAATTAAAAATGCGCACCTATGAAAGGGGCGTTGAAGGGGAAACATACAGCTGCGGAACCGGCGTTACTGCTGCTGCCATTGCTTATAGTCACCTTTACAACAAACAAATTAAGGTTACAGAGGTCAGCACTGCCGGAGGACTGCTGTCTGTTGAATTTGAAATGAACGAGCAGGGCTGGCACAACATTCATCTAACAGGTCCTGCTGAAGAAGTTTACCAGGGCATTTGGCCCTGAAACAGTTGTAATTCAGCACAATAGCCGGACTGCACAATTTTACGGATTGTTTCTCCGTTATGTGGTTATGCAAGTTTAAGTTACCCGCAAACCAATCGCCAATATTATGAAAAACAACAAAATGGGCGCTTTTAGAGTGCCGGTAACTCTTATTGCCCTGCTTGCGGCATCATGCAACCACGAAAATGCAGCAAATCGGGCCGAAGATGCAGCAGTAAAAACCGAAATCGGGCTTTCAAAATCAGTTGAAAAAACTGAAGTTAAATCGGCAAACAGCGGGCTTCGAACAGACAATACGCTTGGACCCGTGACCGGGGCAAACCTGATTAAAACGCCATTGTTGTATGCCGACAGTTTGCTCCGCATTTCCATACCTGAACCCCCATTGCTGGGCAAGTCCGAATTCGACAAGGAAGCACATACTGAATTCAGTGAATTGGCTAAAACTACAGGGGGTTCATTTATACTGGT
>CANHCW010000172.1 GCA_947459165.1 Flavobacteriales bacterium | reverse complement strand
CTGCTGTACCCCAAATACACTCTTTCCACAGGCTATGCGCTGGTTAGAAAAGACGGCAAAGTGGTTAAAAGCATACAGGATCTTACTCCCGGTTCTGTTGTAGAAATTAGATTGGCAGACGGAACAACTACAGCAACCATAACAAACAATGAGCAACGATAATACTTTCTCTTACGAAAAAGCCAAAAAGCGGCTGGAAGAAATATCCCGCGACCTGGAAACAGGCAAGGTGAATATCGACGACCTGGAAAAGGTGTTGGATGAAGCCAGATTTTTAATTGATGAATCGCTGAAACGCCTTTCAGAAGCAGAAAAAATTGTGAAGGACTGGGAATGACACAACCGCCCAAACTTAAACCCGGCGATGCCGTTGCCCTCATAGCCCCGGCCCGTGCGGTAACCCGCGAGGAAATGCAGGCGTTTGCAGTTTGGTGCCAACAAAAAAACCTGGTGTTGAAGGAGGGGAAACACTTGTATGGCCGTTTTCATCAATATTCCGGAACCACTGCCGAAAGGGCGGAAGATTTTAAAACCGCCTGGCTCGATCCCGAAATAAAAGCAGTTTTTTGTGCCCGTGGCGGATACGGTTCCGTCCACATTGCGGATACCCTCAGTGACCAAGATTTACTGGCCAATCCCAAATGGCTCATTGGCTTCAGCGATATTACCACCCTACACCTTAAGCTGAACAAACTGGGTTTGCAAACCCTGCATGCACCCATGCCCATACACTGGGGTAAAGTGCATGAACACACTACGGAAAACATAGAACGGGTTGAAAGGATTTTATTTGAACAAAAAGTTGAAATAGAATTAAATAATCAATTAATATACAATAAAAAAGAATTTAAAGGAACTCTTTTAGGCGGCAACCTCAGTCTCCTTTATGCTTCGCTTGGAACTCCCGAACAGCCGAATAGCGAAGGAGCTGTTTTGTTTCTGGAAGATTTGGACGAGTATCTTTACCATATTGATAGGATGATAATGGCTTTGAAAAGAGCCGGTGTTTTGAGTGGGCTGAATGCCCTGGTGGTTGGCGGCATGTCGGATATGCGCGACAATGCAGTGCCATTTGGCTATACTGCCGAGCAAATCATTTATAACTCAGTTCAGGAATATGGTTATCCTGTCATTTTTCATTTCCCGGCCGGGCATACCGCAAAAAACAATGCGCTGGTTTTGGGGGCAAATTGTACTTTTGAAAACGATTCGTTTATACAAAAGCAGTGATAAGCCGTGATACTTACATAGAGTTAACCAAGTTTGGAATTGTGGGGGGCATTTGCTTCGCCCTGGATTTATCCATTTATTATAGTCTTACAGAGGGTTTGGGTTTTGCAACCTGGCTTGGCAAAGGCATAAGCGTGGTTACAGCTACCACCGTAAATTATCAGCTTAATAAGTCTTGGACTTGGGGTCAAAGTCCTTCGGATAATTCGCGATTCACCCGCTACATGCTGCTTTATGCGGTTAGCGGCATGCTAAATGTGTTTTCAAATGAGGTGTTTTTGAAAATTCTGCCCGACAACGAATTTCAAATGTTCATTATGAACAAAAATTTGCTGGTACAAAAACCTTTTTTCACCATTAAACTCGATAAATTTTTAGCTGTAATGGGAGCTACTGTGGTGGGTATGGTAGTGAATTTCATTGGACAAAAAAGTTGGGTGTTTAAAGACAGCAGCAGCGCCGGCAAATTTGCACATGATAACGACTTGGCGAAATAGAACATAACTTTCCCTAAGAATGCTGCTGTTTTGCCTATTTTTGCAGATGCACGGCTGTTGCGAAAATGGTTTGGTGCAATGTTAAACAACAAAATAATCTGAAGTTAATTTATGGGATGTTCTTCTTGCGGAACCAAGTCAGGAGGCGGCTGCTCACCCGCAGGTTGCAAAAGCAACGGAACCTGTGGCACAAGCGGCTGCAATGCATTGAATGTGTACGACTGGTTTAGGGATATGGAGCTGCCTGAAGATTTCGTGCGGTTCAATATAGTTGAGGTAAGGTTCAAGGGAAGCAGAAAAGAGTATTTTAGAAATACCGGCAATCTTGAATTGTATAACGGCGACTATGTGGTAGTGGAAAGCAGCATGGGCAATGATGTGGGAACCGTTAGCGCTACTGGTGAAATCGTTCGTCTTCAACTGAAAAAACTGAGAATTCCGGAAGACTCGGACCGCATTCGTCTGCTTGTTCGCAAAGCAAGCGACAAGGATATTGAAAAGAACGAAGAAGCCAAATCCAAAGAAAATTTAACATTGGAAAGGGCGAGAACCATTGCGTTTGGTCTCAACCTACAAATGAAAATCAGCGACATTGAAATTCAGGGCGACGGCAGAAAAGTGATTTTCTTTTACACTGCAGAACAAAGAGTTGATTTTAGAGAGCTCATTCGATTATATGCCGATGAGTTTCGCATGAAGATTGAAATGAGGCACATCAGCTACCGCGAAGAAGCCTCTAGGTTGGGTGGCATTGGTGTTTGTGGCAGACAGTTGTGCTGCAGCACCTGGCTAACGGATTACAAGCAGGTAACAACTGGTGCTGCGCGAATTCAAAACCTCAGCATCAACATGGAGAAACTGGCCGGTCAGTGCGGAAAACTGAAATGTTGCCTGAATTATGAATTGGATTTGTATGTAGAAGCGATGGATGCATTCCCCAAGGCCAAAATTGTGAAGCTGGATACAGTTTCAGGGGTGGCGTACAGCCGTAAAACAGACATATTAAAAAAGCTGATGTGGTTTGCCTACGAAGACAACCAAACCTGGATTGCACTGAATGTAGATCAGGTGAAGGAGTTTATGGAGGATAATAAACAGGGCAAACAGGTTCCCGCATTGCAGGAGGTGGCAGCCGCCAGTCAGGTTATGGAAGCCGTTTCAATGGCTCAGCCGGAAATGATTGGCAACAGCGAACTGCTTTCAGAAGATCTGGAGCTGAGTGCTGAAATCAGAAGACAGCGCGAAGCCAAATCCAGGGGCAACGACCGCGGAAGAGACAGAAATAGAAATCCGCATTCGCAAAACAAACCAAACCCCAATCGCGGCGGCGAACAGCAAAATAGGCCTCCGCATCAGCATAAAGGTGAAAATCGGGGCCCAAGACCGGATCGCCGTGGGCCAAGGCCTCCGCATCCGGGCAACCGAAACGACCGCCGCGGACCAGGGCCGGGCCCGACTAACAAACCGGATTAATGTCTTGCAGTTTTTATCACGCTTCTGCTGCTGATAAACCCGTTTGAGCCTTTCAACACAATGCTGTAAACGCCGTCAGCTAGAGAGGAAATATCAATGGTTGAACTGCACTCACCGGCTTTAACAACACTACTTTTAACTTCTCTGCCCAGAGCATCGCAAATGCCAATGACTCCGTTCACCGGCAACGCACCGGGGTAAGAAATGGTAACAGTGGTATGGGCCGGATTGGGATAAACATTCAATTCAAACGCAGACATTTGAGCTGTATTGTTTGTGTGTACAACGGAAGTAAATGCTCCCGCGCCCAAGTTGTACCAACTTCCTGATGCCGTTGTTTCCAGTCTTATGGCTCTTACCGAGTAGATGTTTTTGCCGTTGAAATAATTGGTGCTGTCGGTGTAAAAAGTGTCTTTTATGATGTGGTTTTTATTTACTCTGAAATAGGTGTTCTCCAGCGAATCGAAGCGATAAACGGCGTAACCATCAATTTTACCGTTGGCTTTGCTCCAGTTCAGCTTTACATATCCGGCCTGACTTGTAGCTTTCGCAGTGGCCACTTCAGCAACATGTTTCAGTTTCAGCGAAGGGTCGCCCATTAACCCCATGTGCACGCTGTTGTGGCTGAAGTTGAAGCCGCCGTTCCAATACTGATCAACATTGTTCATGGAAATTTTAGCTCCGTAACCAATGTTCATTCCCAAAGCCATGTGATGAACATACCATTTGGGAATGCCTCCCCATGAACAGGCCAGCGCACTGTTACACAAAGGAGCCCTGAGTAAGTTGTTTTGCTGATCCCAGTCCCCGAAATAAGAACCGGCTAGCATGGTAAAAATGTTCTGCAGTGAATCTGATACAAATGACGATGTGGTTCCAATACCTGAGCAAGATGTGTTTGAACCCGCGCCGCAGCCGTAGCTCCACAAATACGGCCCTGCTTTTTGAGCAGTAAAATAGTCGCGATTATCGAAAACACTGTCAAGTGGAAACATGGCTGTTAGGTTGTGATAACCGGTGCTTGATAAATTGAGTGAAGTAAAATTGTCATCAATCAAAGCGCGGTCGGCTGTTTTAAGCCTGTCGTTGCGCCACAGCCAGTTTCTGTTCAGATATTTGCGAACCAGTAATGTATCGTTGTTGCTGAATGCAGGCATGTTAAACAGGTCAACGCGCCCCACTTCCAGCTCCAGTTCGTTCGGGAACTTGGTTTGGTCAAATTTGCCATCTTTTGGAATGTTGTGGTTGCGGGCCTGTGAACCCACTTTGTTGTTTACTGTTAAGTCAGACCAGAGCCCGTCCATATCGCCATAGTAACCATCTGCAGGCCAGGCTCCGCCGTGGTCTGGGTGTCCGTCGGGTGCAGGTATGCTGCCTGATTGAACCAAAAAATCTCCGCTGTAGGGAACGGGAACCCGGCCAATTATCAGCAAGCT
>CANHCW010000171.1 GCA_947459165.1 Flavobacteriales bacterium | reverse complement strand
GTCATCATCAAATCGGCCACCTCATCAATCACCACCACAATGTAAGGCAGGAAGCGATGTCCGTTTTGCGGATTCAGTTTGCGCTGCTTAAAGCGGTCGTTGTACTCCACAATGGTTCGCACCATGGCATCCTGCAGCAGTTTGTAGCGCTGATCCATTTCTTCGCACAAACTGTTCAGGGTGTTAATTACCTTGGCATTTTCGGTAATGATGGCCTCGCCATCGCCGGGCAGTTTGGCCAGAAAATGCCTCTCAATTTTGTTGTACAGGGTCAGTTCCACCTTTTTGGGATCAACCAGCACAAACTTGATGTAGGCGGGATGTTTCTTGTACAACAGAGAAACCAGTATGGCATTCAACCCCACCGATTTACCTTGTCCGGTAGCGCCCGCCATCAACAGGTGTGGCATCTTGGCCAAATCAACCACAAAAATTTCGTTGCTGATGGTTTTGCCCAGTGCCACAGGCAGTTGCATATCGGCTTCCTGAAATTTCTTACTCGCCAGCACACTTTTCATGGGCACCATTTCTGCATTCTTGTTTGGCACTTCTATACCAATGGTTCCCTTACCGGGTATGGGAGCAATGATTCGAATGCCCAAGGCAGCAAGACTCAATGCAATGTCATCTTCCAGGTTTTTAATCTTGCTGATTTTAACACCCGGTGCCGGCACAATTTCGTACAGCGTAACAGTGGGCCCCACACTCGCCTTAATTTTGGCAATGCCGATGTTGTAATTGTTCAGCGTTTCGATGATCATCTTTTTGCTGGTCTCAATCTCGGCCATGTCAATTTCCTGCTTGCCTACACCGTATTCGTTCAGTAAATCAAGGGTTGGGTAACGGTAATCCCGCAGTTCCAGGGTGGGATCAAAAACGGTATCCAATCCAAAGTGTTCTGTATTCGTTTCGCCCAGGTTCTCTTCAAGCATTTCCTCGGGCTGATCGGTTTTAACTTCAATCTCAAATTCTTCATCGCCGCCTAAATCAATGATCCTCACGGGTTCCGGCTCAGGTTTGTTTGGCTCAAGTTCAATTACCGGCGGCAGGGGTTCGGGTTCGCGGGTTTTCAGCACAATGGGCGGCAATTCGGCAATGTCAATTTGTTCTTCGGGTTCATCATCATCGTCAACCAAAATCATGGCATCCGAATCCTCTTCCTCCATCTCCTGCCCGGGTGTTGGCGCCTTCACTTCTTCCTCAGCCACCACAGCAGCATCCTCGGTCGATTTTTGGGGCAATTTGATGCGAACAAACGGATTCATGTTCAAAAACAGCATCACATACACCACTGCATAGGCAATCAGAAACAACAGTGAACCCGGCCAACCTGTCATTTCCTGCATTTTCTGTATGCCGAAAAAACCAAAAGAACCGCCCAGTTGCGGCACCCAGATTTGAAAAACAAACCCCAGAAAAAGACTAAACCAGGTGGTGAACAGCAGGGTATGAATACCAATTCTCAACAGCGAAAACGGCCTGTACCCAAACAGCAAATACAACCCGTTGAAAGCAAGCCAGGGGAGCAGCGCAAATGCCGCAAAACCAAATCCGTTGTTAATGAAAAAATTTCCCAGTTTCGCCCCGAGCAAACCCATGGCATTCTGCGCTTTTCCGCCACCGGAGCCCGTAACTATATCCTGATCCGATTTCCAAGAGAAAAAATGCGAAACAAAACTGATGAGCAATACAGCCGTAAAAACCAACAATAAAAATCCGGCCACCTTGCGGGCCTGTTCCGATTGCAATGAGGCAATTTCCGCCACCTCTTTCTGCTTCAACGGGGCAGGATTGTCTCCTGCTTTGCTTTTGTCGAAGTCAGACATCTTCTCACTGTTCTGTTTGCGGCCGGCCATAGCTTAATCTTGCGAAGTTATTGTGGAAGGTGGCAACAACCTCCCTGAGTTATTAACGCAGTAAAGCAGTGTTTATTTTTGGGGAATGCCGCTTTACACCGGATAGGTGCGTCCTTCTTCAGCAACGAACGACTGTGCAAATGCTGCCCTCGCCTCATTTAACAAATCATCTGTATGGGAATACCTTCCGCTGAAATGACCAATGATGAGCTTGCTTGCATTGCACAATGATGCCATCTGCCCTGCCTGCTTCGCCGTGCTATGATGCGTTTCCTCCGCCCGTTTCAGCAAATCATGCATAAATGTGGCCTCGTGGTACAACAAACTGCTGCCGTGTATATGCTCAATCAGACTCTCATCGTAAATTGTATCAGAAATGTAGGCGTAACTTCTGTTAGGGTTTCCGGGCAATGTAAGCATCTTGTTCGGCACAATGCTGCCATCGGTTTTTAGCCAGTCTTCGCCCCATTTAATGCTTTCGTATTCCTTTACCGGAACGCCCATCGCCTCGCAAACCGAAACATTCAGGCGCAACTCAGGTCCTTTTTCCTGTATCACAAAACCCGTACAGGCAATGCGGTGCTGCAATGGTACCGTTTTAATTGCCCATTTGTTGTTGCCCAGAATTTGTTGGGGAACTGTTGGGTTGGTTACAATGTACTCAATCTCAAAGGGCACCCTTGATTCTGTGATTTGAAAAATGGTCTCCAGCAAACCCTGTAAAGGTTCTGGACCGGCAATGGTGAGCTTTTCGGTTCTTCCAAACAGTGCCATGCTGGAAATCAAACCGGGCAATCCGTAAAAATGGTCGCCGTGCATGTGTGAAATGAGCACATACCTGATTCGGTGCATCCTCAAGCCCAGTTTCACCAGTTGCAGTTGTGTTCCTTCGCCACAGTCAATAAGGAAATAATCACCTTCCAGGCGAACCAACTGTCCGCTTGGATGTCGCGTTTTGGTGGGTGATGCGGAAGATGTTCCCAGTACCGTTACCTCAAATGATCTGTGCATCTGCCCTCAAAACTACAAATTCGCAGGACTTACCCCCTAAAGATGATACCTGAATTTTATCAGTCAGATTTCAACATAGCCGAAATGGCCGCTTTGGCATCTTCGGTGCTCACCAGCGAAATGCAAGGATTTTCCGAACGAACACAGTGAACCTGATCGCATGGATTACACTCAAGAATATGGTGCAGCACACAGGAATTCGGCGATTGAAACGGATAAAACACATCTTTCACCCCGGGACCAAAAATTCCTAATACCGGTTTCTTCAGCGCATCGGCAATTTGCAGCGGCCCGCTTTCGTTACCCACATACAGTGAGCAAGCATCAATCAATGCAGGCAGGGTTTCCAACTCGCCCATGAAAATGGTTGAATTACTTTTCATCTGTCCCTGAATGGACTGCATCAATTCCATTTCATCGCTGCTGCCGGTGAACACCACAGCCATTTGATGCTCGCCTTTCAGCCAATCCGCCAAATGAGCAAAACGATCTGCCGGCCAGCGCCTCAGCATACTTCTGGCTCCGGCATGAAAAACCGCAAAACGACCTTCAATTCCCTCTTTTTTCAGCCATTCCGCCACGGTGTTTTTGGGTTCTGCCCCCACAATCAATGCGGGCGGTTCATTTTTCATTCCTCCCAGCACCGGCTCTACAATGCGGTAATTGGTTGTGGCTTCATGCGGCTGCTGACCTCTTTGCTTGTAACGAACCCAGCCCCGGTCAAGCCTGTAGCGCGGAAAATACCTGAATGTTCTGAACAGCGACTTCCAGGTTCCCCTCAGTTCTATGTGCAAATCGTAGGGCTTGTTCCAGCTGTTTAAATCGGTATAAATGTGGTTCAGGTGAGGATCATTTTTTACCAGTCCCGCGCTGTGGGGTTTGGTAATCAGGTCAATTTCTGCGTTTGGAAACCGTTTTCTTAGCAACTGAAAAACATGGGTACAGGTGGCCATATCGCCAATCTCGTCCCATTTTATAATTAAAATGCTCTCCGGCTTTACCCTTTCAGGGCGTTTGCCGCCATTCACCAGGCGCGAAACCAGGATATTAAAAAAGTACAGCCATTTTTCGCTATTCCCGTTCATGCCGGAATCAAGGGATAGATAATAGGGCGTGATGGCGCAGCATCTGATTCTATCGATGCAAACTGCAAACTCAACGCATACAGACCATCAGGCAATTCATCGGGCACTACAATCAATTCGGTAATACTGGCGTTCATTCTGGGCGATTGTGGCACTTTCCACCAGCAATGGTGGGCAGCAAGGGCGCCACCGTCCTCTTCTCTGTCAACACTGGGCAAATCCGTTAAAAAATGGGTGAATCCCAAATCGGCCAGCAAGGTCAACACCTCGGGCTCAAAGTAGGGCGGATTTTCACCCGACCAGCTTACACCCCGCTTTTCCTTAGGCCAAGCAGTGCGAACAATGATGGCATCGGCAGTACCTCTGTCTAGACCGGTAAACTGATTCATTCCAATGATTTTCTCTCCATCCCTTTCTTCCGGCATAACGGTAATCAGTTTTGCCACATAAAACCCCGCGCGAATGAGTCGGTTAACGGAGTACCGTTCAGCAGTAATGTGCCCCAAACATTCGGTGTGTGTGCCGTTTCCATGGGCGCAAAAGGTAATGACCTCGCAATTGGCACCGCTTCCGGCCGCCACACTTCCCACAAATTCGCCCACCCTTATGGGCTCTATGCGGGCTGTATCAATGTGAAAAGCGGCAGGATTGTCGCCACCGGGACCGAAACCCTGGCTGAGGTCTGTACCGTTGTTAAGATTGGCCTCAAAACTATGTCCGTCAATGCTGCAGCGCAGTTGCAT
>CANHCW010000170.1 GCA_947459165.1 Flavobacteriales bacterium | reverse complement strand
GAAAATATGGGCGCCCAGATGCTTAAAGAAGTGGCAAGTAAAACCGCTGACATTGCAGGTGACGGAACCACCACTGCCACAGTTCTGGCTCAGGCCATCGTAACAACAGGTTTGAAAAATGTAGCTGCCGGTGCCAATCCCATGGACCTCAAGCGTGGTATCGACAAGGCTGTGAAAGCCGCTGTTGAAAACCTCGACAAGATGAGTCAGGCCGTAGGTGACGACAACAGCAAAATCGAACAGGTTGCCACCATTTCTGCCAATAACGACAATACCATCGGCAAACTCATTGCAATGGCTATGCAGAAAGTAGGCAAGGACGGCGTGATCACCGTTGAAGAAGCCAAAGGAACCGATACCACTGTTGAAGTGGTTGAAGGTATGCAGTTCGACCGCGGTTACCTCAGCCCTTATTTCGTAACCAACTCAGAAAAAATGGAGGCCGACCTCGACAACGCCTACATTCTGATTTACGACAAAAAGGTGAGCACCATGAAAGACTTGCTTCCTGTGCTTGAAAAAGTAGTTCAAACAGGCAAGCCACTCGTAATTATTTCTGAAGATGTTGAAGGCGAAGCGTTGGCTACCTTGGTAGTAAACAAAATCCGTGGTGCCCTCAAAATCGCTGCGGTGAAAGCTCCCGGCTTCGGAGATCGCAGAAAAGAAATGCTGCAGGATATCGCCATTCTTACCGGCGGAACCGTAATTAGCGAAGAACAGGGCCGCAGACTGGAAGATGCTCAGCTGACCGATTTGGGTCGTGCCGAGAAAATCACCATCGACAAAGACAACACCACCATCGTTAATGGAGCCGGTGCTAAGGAAGACATCAATGCCCGCATCAATCAGATCAAGGCTCAGATTGAAACCACCACCAGCGATTACGATCGCGAAAAACTGCAGGAACGCCTGGCAAAACTCAGCGGCGGTGTTGCTGTACTGTATATCGGTGCTGCCACTGAGGTGGAAATGAAAGAAAAGAAAGACCGTGTTGACGATGCCCTGCACGCAACTCGCGCAGCTGTAGAAGAAGGAATCGTACCGGGTGGTGGCGTAAGCTTCATCCGCGCCATCAAAGCCCTTGAAGGTTTGAACGGTGAAAACGAAGACGAAACCACAGGTATCGCCATCGTTCGTCGTGCCCTGGAAGAGCCACTGCGTCAGATTATTGCCAACGCCGGTGGCGAAGGCAGCATCGTGGTGCAGAAGGTAAGCGAAGGCAGCGGTGATTTTGGTTACAATGCCCGCACCGAGAAATACGAAAACCTCAT
Organism: Flavobacteriales bacterium; assembly: GCA_947459165.1. Lineage (GTDB taxonomy): Bacteria > Bacteroidota > Bacteroidia > NS11-12g > UBA955 > RGEC01. The sequence continues at coordinate 3,433 of CANHCW010000170.1, read as the reverse complement.
TGCGGCCGGTGTAATCGATCCCAAGAAAGTGAGCCGTGTGGCACTGGAAAATGCAGCTTCTATTGGCGGCATGATCCTCACCACCGAGTGCGTACTTTCAGAAATCAAAGAGGAAGAAAAAGGACACTCACACGGCCCCGACATGGGCGGAATGGGTGGAATGATGTAATCCTGTCATTAATGTTTTTTGGTGACCGCCGGACCTAGTCCGGCGGTTTTTTTGTGCCTTTCCCAACTTTTATCGAATATTGCTCCTGGATTTTTATGAAAAAGTACTTCAATCTGATTTTGATCTCGGCAATGTGTTCCGCAGCCGGAGCTCAAAGTATCAGCAGCATCAGCCCCACCAAAATCATTGGTGGCAAGGGTGATATTCTGCGAATCACAGGCAGCGGATTTGGGGCAAGCCGTGGCAATAACTACGCCACTTTTATGCAGGAAAACAAGGCCTATCTAGATGCCGCCAATGCAGTAAAACTGAACTATACATCGTGGAAAGACAACGAAATTCTGCTCGAAATGCCCAATGCCTTCAACGGCCGTGTGAAAGTGTTTGTCAACGGCAAGGAAGCATTTTCAACGGATACCCTGAAGGTGACAGCCAACCTGGGCTACAGACAGGTGAATCCGCTGGATTACGAATACCGCAGCGACAGAAACGGCTCGGGTGGCATCACATGGCTGGTGCACCCCACATATTGGAACAACCCCGATTCCCGACAAGCCATTGCCGATGTGGTGAAGGAGTTTCGCTGTAAAACGGGCGTAAACTACCTCATTGCCCCATTGCTTACTCCGGTTCCCCTCAATCTCAATCAGGGTTTGCACCTCATTGCCCCCGATTCAGCCCTGGGTGTGGTGGGCTATAACGACCGTCTGTGGAGTTCCTGCATTCTCGGGGCTGAAACTTTCTATCATGTAACCGCACAGATTTTGCGTTTTTCAACCAAGCAAAACTGGTATTTTGGCAAAGGCAAAGTGCCCGCAGGCATGGCCAAATTTCGCTATGTGCTGTTTCATGAAATGGGGCACTCACTGGGATTGGGTCATGTCGATGAACCAGGACAATCCATGTATCCCACAGTTACCTTTCTGCCTTCCGACAACTGGTGCGAACGCGACAGCATCACCACCGCGGAAAAAACCGCCATTTCGCACTTTGTTAAACTCTGCCAGAATTTCACTTTCAGGGCTTGTGGCATCAATCCGTTGAAATCGTTTAGTGACTGCAACGATTTGTATTCATCCACCAATCAACCGCCGGCATTTTCTGGCATTATGCAAGTGTTTCCCAACCCGGCTAATCGGGAATTTCAGGTGAAACTGCCTTTGGTTTCTGCCGGTCAAAATATCGATATAAACATTTACAGAATGGATGGCAGCATTTGCTACAGTCAATCTTTGCCTTACGGTCAGGCCATTCAGTTGCCCGCAGGTTTTACATCCGGCGTGTATTACCTCCGTGTTCAAACAGCGGCCGCCGTGTACAGCAGTAAATTGTTGTTAAATTAAGCCGTTAAAATCCCTGCACCCCGTTCACTGTGGTGTATTTCAGCACCAGGTTTTTATTGGGATAAATGCGTTTGAATGCACTTTGTACCATCAGTGTAGCTTCGTGAAAACCACAGAGGATGAGTTTTAATTTTCCGGGATATTGGTTGATGTCGCCTACGGCATAAATACCTTCTACATTGGTGCTGTAATCAAAAGTGTTCACCTCAATGGCGTTCTTGCTAATGTTGAGCCCCCAGTCGGCAATGGGCCCCAATTTGGGCGATAAACCAAACAATGGAAGGTAGTAATCGGCTTCCATGCGTGTATTTCCCTTGGCGGAATCCTGAATTTCTACATCCTCGAGCTTTTCTGCACCGCCAAGACCTACAATTTCGCTGTTGGTAAGCAGTTTTACTTTTCCCTGCTCGGCCAAATCCAGCACTTTCTGCACGCTGTCAGGGTGTCCTCTGAACTCGGTTCTGCGATGTACCATCGTTACTTCCGCAGCCACATCGGCCAAAAAAATGGTCCAGTCCAGCGCACTGTCCCCACCGCCCGCAATCACAATGAGTTTGTTGCGGTATTTTTCGGGGTCGCGGACGATGTAATCAATGCCTTTGTCTTCGTATTCGGTAATGTTGGCAATCGGCGGTTTACGGGGTTCAAAGCAACCCAATCCGCCGGCAATGGCAATGTTGGGCGCCTTGTGACGGGTTCCCTTATTCGTAACAACCAAAAAGCAGTTGTCGTCCGTTTTTTCAATCGTTTCAGCCCTTTCGCCCAGCGTAAAACCGGGTTTAAAGGGCTCAATCTGCTTCATCAGGTTGTCGATGAGGTCACCTGCCAGAATTTCAGGAAAACCGGGAATGTCGTAAATCGGTTTTTTCGGGTAAATTTCAGTCAGCTGACCTCCGGGCTGGGGCAAAGCATCTATCAAATGGCAACGCAATTTCAGCAATCCGGCCTCAAATACGGTAAACAAGCCCACCGGTCCCGCACCAATGATGATGATATCGGTTTCAATCATTCCCAAAACGCTGCAAAGATACCCCTGTTTTCAGCGATTGCTGCAAATTTGCCCCAACTACACTTTGGCTTTGCTTTCAGCTTCTTTCAGCATTTTATCTGCCCTGTCATTGGCTTCCTGCTCAACTTTGTCGGCTTTGGAATTGGCCTCATTTTCGGTATTCCCGGCCAGTTTATTGGCTTCGTCTTCGGTTTGGCGGGCTTTCAGGTAAAATTCGCCCCTTGCGGCATCTGCCTTTATCTTCGCTTCGGCCCGCAGTTTTTCTCCGGCCTTTTTGGCTGCGGCTTTCGAAAGGGGGTCGTTGGCTTTGGCTTCCAGGGCTGCTATCTGTGCGTTGCTCTCATCAAGAATTTTCTTTTCGGCTTTGTCACCCTCACTGCGAATCTGATTGGCCCTGAGTTTGCCTTCGCCCCTGATTTTATCGCCGTTCTTTTTGCCTTCCTCTCTGATGTTGTCGGCTTGTTCTTTTGCCGTGGCTTTCAGTTTGTCGCCGGCTTTGCGGGCCTCATCTATGGCCTCCTGCAGTTTTTTGTTCAACTCTTCTTTGCCTTTTTCCTTCAGGTCTTTGGCCAGACCTTGCGCAAAACCTTTCAGCGATACCCTGATGTCGGGTTTGGTGAATGTGCCGCCTACCGTCAAATCAATAGGAATGGTTTGAGAAATGTTCAGCCCTTTGCTTGCCGCCTGCTTTTCCCAGCCGGAAAGCACCGAATTTCCTGTTCCCATCATATTTCTAGGCACTTTAATCCAGCCCCCGTAATTCAACGATTGATCCAGCTTGCTATAGCCGCCCAGCTTCATGGTGGCACCATTGCCCAAAGGCAAAGTCAGGCTGTCCAGAAGTTTCAGCATCCCGTCTTGTATGCGAAATTTCACAGTTTGATTTTTCAGTTGCAATTTTTCAAGCCAGTT
>CANHCW010000169.1 GCA_947459165.1 Flavobacteriales bacterium | reverse complement strand
GGGCTGGTGCTGAAAAGCGAAATTACGGGCAGAAGCATTCAATTGGATTATAAGGTGGTTGAGTTTTGTTCGGCGAAGCCCGGGAAGGCTCAACTTTACGATAGGTTGTGGATTGAAAAACAGGCCTATGCCAAAACGCGGTTGCTGAAAGTGTATAATTTTGAAGAGAGTCTGAAGGCCGTTGAGGAATGGTACAGTGACCTGAAAGAAACAGATACTGAACTAAGCCGAAACCTGGCTGAAACAGCGGGTGAAATGGTCTCAGTTTTGAAGCAGGTGGAGGAAGTGGCGTTCCGTTTCAGGCTGGAAATACACAGGATTTTTCCGCGAAATTTTGAAGACGAGACACAGGTGAATTTGCTAAGCCAAAGGGTGAGCAGTGCCGCCGACTATTTTGCCGGCGAATTGTTTAAGGGTTGGCTGGCTCCGTTGAGCACTCTGTGCAACGACCTGGCGATAAAGAGCAAAGCAAAAAAGCACTTTGAACGCGCGAGCACCTTGCTGGAAAGGGCCTGGACTGTATTGAACAACACTTATGAGGTACAACTGAATGGCGAACCTTTGTACAAGGGCAACCGGAGGGTACACCGCGTTGAAGCGGTGAAAGTGGCCGATAAGGCCGCAAAAAAGCAGAAAGGAGAATCGGTGCGCACCACTTTTGATTTGTACAGGGAAGGCAGGAGTTTGGAAGAGATTGCGGAAATGCGCGGTATGACAGTGGGCACCATTGAAGGACATTTGGGGATTTTGGTTGCCGAAGGCAGTATAAACATAGAAGAGCTGATGGACAGTGCCAGCATTGAGGTGATTGAGAAAGCACTGGATACAGTGGAGGAACTCAGCCTTTCAGGCATTAAAGCCCATTTGGGCGATGAGTACAGTTACGGAATGATTCGTTGGGTGGTAAAAGCCCGTGAACATGCAACAACAGCCAAGTAAAATGCTGACGCGAATGGCGCCCACCCCAAGCGGTTTTTTACATGCCGGAAACATTTATAATTTTATATTGAACTGGCTGGCTGCGAGAAAAGCAGGCGGACAAGTGTTGCTGCGCATCGATGACCTGGATGCGGCTAGAATGAGACCGGAATATTTGGATGACATTTTTAGGGTGCTGGAGGCAGTGGGCCTCGACTGGGATGTTGGGCCTGCCGGGCCGGATGATTTTATGCGCAACTGGTCTCAAAAAGGTCGTATGGAGAGCTATATCGAACTGATAGAAATGCTGAACAATAAAGGTTTTGCGTACGCCTGCACATGCAGCAGAAAAGAATTGGCTGAAAAGGGATTGGCGGGAAAATACCCGGGGTTTTGCAGGCACAAAAACCATATTTTGGTTACGGATGAAAGTGCATTGAGATTGAATGTTACTTCACTACCCGAAGGTTGTTGGGCCGGGTTGAACGAACAAAACCTTGAAGATCCGGTGATTTTGCGCCGCGATGGCATACCGGCTTACCACATTGGCAGCATTTGCGATGATTTGTTTTGGGAAGTAACTCATGTTTTTAGGGGGCAGGATTTGAAACCGGCCACTGAAATACAGCAATTGATTGCCTGCGCTGCCGGGTTAACTGATTTTGCGAATATTGAGTTTGAGCATCATCCTTTGTTAGTCAATGATGAAGGGGAGAAATTATCCAAATCGGCAGGGGCGAATTCGTTTACGCTGTTGGACAATCTGCATAATCCGGTGCCTGTAATTTTGCATTCTTTTGCTCTTTGGAAAGGGATGGAACTGAAAGACACAAGGCCTGAAAAGGCTGCCGATTTGCTGGATTTTTACATAGTTTGATTGGGTAAGGCCGATCTGAAATGTCAATAATTTGCTGAAAACCCCATGCAGGGGCGGGTTAAATTCGCCGTTTCCATGATTGAAAAGCGCATAGCTGAATTGCTGACGGTGCAAACCTGGCAGATTAAAAATACCCTAAAACTGTTGCAGGAAGGATCGACGGTGCCGTTTATATCGCGATACCGAAAAGAGGCCACCGGCAATTTGGACGATATGCAGGTGCAGCGGCTGAAAGATGAATGGGAACGGCTGCAGGAACTGGAAAAACGCAGGGCCTACATACTGGCGCAAATTGAAGAACAGGGAAAACTAACCCCCGATTTGAAACAGGCCTTGCTTGCAGCTGTGGAATTGCAACAGCTGGAAGACCTTTACCTGCCCTATAAACCCAGAAAAAGAAGCAGGGCCGATGCGGCAAGGGAAAAGGGTTTGGAGCCCCTTGCCAAAATGATTTACGAACAAAAGTTTGACCGCTTTTGGCAGGAAATACCGAAGTTTTTGAACGAAACGGTGAAAACCCGTGAGGATGCTTTGCAGGGAGCCCGCGACATTATAGCCGAGTGGATAAGCGAAGACGCAGTACTGAGGGGTAAGATGCGCTACTTGTTTGAAAAAGAGGCAGTATTGTTTTGCAAGGTTACGCGAGGCAAAAAAGACGATGCGGAAGCCCAGAAATACCGGGATTATTTTCAGCACAATGAATCCTTGTTTAAATGTCCTTCGCACCGTTTTTTGGCCATGAGTCGGGGTGCCGATCAGGGATTTTTAAAGTTGAGTGTGCTGCCCGACGAAGACAAAGCCATACAGGTTATGCGCAGGCAGGTATTGAAGGGTTATTCCGACGCAACGGAGCAGGTGAAAAAAGCCATGGAAGATGCCTGGGATAGGTTGTTGCAACCGCAAATGGAAAGTGAAATGCTACAGAAAGCCCAGGCCAAAGCCGACGAGGAAGCGGTGGCTGTGTTTGCTGCCAATGCCAAGCAATTACTTATGGCTGCTCCCTTGGGTGAGTTGAGGGTAATGGCCATTGACCCCGGGTTTAGAACAGGTTGTAAGGTGGTATGTTTAGACGAAAAAGGCAATTTGCTGGAACACGCTACCATTTATCCGCACGAACCCCAGAATGACATTGCCGGAGCAAGCGCCAAGGTGAAATCGTTGATAGAAACTGTTGGGGTGCAGTGCATTGCTGTGGGAAATGGAACAGCCGGAAGAGAAACAGAAGATTTTTTAAATAAGCAGTTGAATACTTCGTTGCCGGTGTATATGGTGAACGAGGCGGGTGCCAGCATTTACAGTGCGGGTGAAGTGGCAAGGGAAGAGTTTCCCAAACTGGATGTAACCATTCGAGGAGCCATTTCTATTGGCCGCAGGTTAATGGATCCGCTGGCAGAACTGGTTAAGATTGACCCCAGAAACATTGGTGTAGGGCAATATCAGCACGATGTAAACCAAACCCTGCTGAAAAAACGATTGGATGCGGTGGTGGAAAGCGCCGTAAATACCGTAGGGGTGAATTTGAATACCGCCAGCCGGCATTTACTGGCTTATGTTAGCGGTGTAGGCCCTGTGCTGGCGAAGAACATTGTTGAATACCGCGAGCAGATTGGCACTTTTAAAAGCAGGGAGCAGTTGAAAGAGGTTCCCAGACTTGGTGCAAGGGTGTTTGAACAATGCGCCGGGTTTTTAAGAATCAGGGGGGCTGTAAACCCTTTGGATAACAGTGCAGTGCACCCTGAAAGATACGAACTGGTTAAACGAATGGCCGCCGATGTAGGTTTGGGGTTAAACGATTTGCTCAAGCGCACCGAAGCATTGCAGGGTTTGAATGCCTCGCGTTATGTGAACGAATTGCAGGGCATAGGTTTGCCCACCATCAACGACATTGTGCAGGAATTAAAGAAGCCCGGTTTGGATCCTCGCGGCAGCTTTGTGCAGGTAGGTTTCAGCGATTCAGTGCGCACCATGAATGACCTGGATTCGGGCATGGAGCTGAACGGCATTGTAACCAACATTACCGATTTTGGGGCGTTTGTTGATATTGGGGTGAAGCAGGACGGACTGGTTCACATCAGTCAGCTATGTTCCCGGTTTATTAAACATCCCTTGGAGGTTGTTTCTTTAGGACAGCATGTAAAGGTGAGGGTGATGGATGTGGATGTGCAGCGCAAACGAATTAGTTTGACCATGAAGTTTGAAGGGTGAGATTGCTACTTAGTCAAAATCCATTCTCAAATAGTACACATCGGATTTGCTGCGTTGTATGTTACGGATGTGGAGTCTGCCGGTATCGGGCACATCTTCAAGCATATCAAAACGCGTGCAATCTTTGGGAAGTCCGGCAAAAACCAAGGTGAACTCGAATCTTCTGCCCAGTTCCATCCATGTCCAATCGGGGGCGAGTGAAATGTTGAAATTCTGCAGCATTGGGCTTCTGTGTCCGGTATCGAGATCGATAAGGCAAGTATTAGGGTGAATGCGAATGCGATCTAAAAAGCTGATTGGGAAATGGTAAGAATGTAGAATGACTTGCCTTTCCTCCAGCATGAACAAATCGAATTCAGGCGTGATGATTTTAAGTGGTTCGGCAAGTGTGCTGGTGTACTTAATTTGGGATGACATTCGTCAATGAAAATATCAAATATACGAAAATCAGGGCAGAAAAACAAGAAAAATGCGATGAATGACGGTGTAAATCGTTGTTCGTTTTTGCGGAAATACTGAAACAAAAAAATGACTGAACACAATGTCGTTGGGCGGCTTGGAAGTAACTTTGCGGCATGTCTCAGCAACCCGTTTCAGGACCCAGAATTGTAACTGCCCCAACCGGAACCACCTTGAATTGCAAAGGATGGATTCAGGAGGCCGCCTACCGGATGATTCAGAACAACCTGGATCCGGATGTGGCGGAAAAGCCCGAGGATTTGATTGTGT
>CANHCW010000168.1 GCA_947459165.1 Flavobacteriales bacterium | reverse complement strand
GTTGAAATCGATAAACGCACTGTTTTAGGGTTTCGCTTTTTTTCAATGTGACCACCAACAGCGAATTTTTCCAATTTTTGATGGCGTTGGCATTGTAATACAACAAATCGGAAGGGGCCACTGTGCACCAATCGGTATATTTATTGGTAAGAGGCTGAGGCACATTGCACCAGCTGAACAGAGGTTCCATCAAAGAGTCGCCTTTGATTTTAGGATCAGGGGCGTAACTGCTTACAAATTGCGCTTCTCCACTAAAATTGTTATCGCTGTGATAGCCCCTCACCTGCTTCCATCCGTAATTTTTTCCCGATTTTAGTAAATTGATTTCATCATCGGTTCTGTCGCCATGTTCGGCGCAATATACCAAGCCGGATCTGGGGTTCCAGGCAAGCCCCTGTGGATTTCGATGACCTCTTGTAAAAACAGAATTTCCATCAACAGGGTTGTCTGCCGGTATGCTTCCATCGAGGTTAAAGCGGTGAATTTTGCCGTTTTTGTGCTGAATATCCTGGGCAAAATTGTTGGGATTGCTACTCTGTGGGGAATAACACAGGGGTTCACTTGTTTCTGAAATACCATTGTCTCCGGCAGAATAGTAAAGATAATGTTTTTTATTTTGGCTAACGCAAATCAAGCGGCCGCCCAGGTGGTCGTAACCATTGGGCAAATCATTCACCAAGGTTTTTTCAAACACAACGGTATCGAGTTGTTTATCCCACCTCAGTTTGGCAATTTTAAATCGGGTTTGAGGCGAATCGAGGGTTTGGTGATTGTATGAATAAACCAGAAAAATAACACCCGAGTCTTTGAAATTTGGGTGAAGGGCCATGCCCAAAGTACCTGCGCCAATTTTGGGTTTAAAGCAAAGGGTTGAGCTCTCTTTGGGAGAACCATTGAAATAATCGGGGGCGGTGAACATGATTTTAGAAGCACCATTCAGCGGATTTACCCTAACTATTCTTCCGCCCGATTGAGAAATCCAAAGGCGCTTATCCGAACCGTATTGAATTTCCCAGGGGATATCGAGTTTGGCTGAAAGCTCGCTTCTGTCAAATACCTGCGCTAACATTTGTCCTGAAAAGAACTGCGGCAAAAAGGCCATTAACCTGAAGCAAACAGGGTTGTTCATTTGTATTTACCCTTTCTGCAGGCATCGCTGCAATACTTTACCTCATTCCAGTTTTTCTCCCATTTTTTGCGCCATTCAAAAGGGCGCTGACAAACCACACAAATTTTCGGTTCAATTCGCTTTTTCAGAGAGACTTTGGCCATCAATGAAGAACGGTTACGGTGCCTTTCATTTTGTAGGTTTTGTTGTCCCAGCCATCAAAAATTACATACCAGGCAAAAACGCCGTCGGGAGCTTCCTCATTGTTCACCTTGCCATCCCACTGCTTTTTCTTATCGGAACTTTCCCAAACCTTTTGACCCCAGCGGTCGTAAACACGCATGTGGTAATTTTTTACAAAAACAGGCACTGTACCCCACACATCGTTCAAATTGTCTTCATTGCGGGTAAATGCATTGGGAACCCACAATTCAGGTGGCTGATACAAATAGATCCAGTTGCTTTGGCTTGTGTACGGCGATCTGCCTACGCCTTGCATATTTTCTACAGCAGTAACCCTGTACCAGTAACCGCCCCAATCATAATCCGGTTTATTATCGCGGAAATTGCGGTTCAGGCCTGTACTCCCAATATCCGTCCAGGGATTGGTTGAGTAATTTCTTTCCACAAACCAGTTTAAAACATCGTTATTCCAGGTTTTGTAATCCTGCCAGTTTAAATCAAAATAATACAGGGGCCTGCCTGTTGCGCTTCCCTGCAAAACCACATTACAAGCTTCACCGCCGGGTTTGCTGATGTGTCCGCACTTGTCTGTAACAATCACGGTGTAACAAAACGATTCAGCGTCCACATTCAAATTGCTGTCTTTGAAAACAGTATCCACGGAATAGGCATACACATTGTTGCCCGGCGTCCCCCCTCTGGGATAGCGGTAAATTTCAAACTCCTTAAAATCGGGTTCCCTGCTCATTTCCCATTCAAACCGCACCCTTTTGTCATCGTCGACCGTAGCGAATTTTACCGCCGCCGATGTTATGGGTGTATTCAATTCTGTTACAGTACAGAACGGTGTAGCTGTTTCCACACGCACATCGCAGGTGTTAACTCCCACAATCAAATAACAATAATCGTTCACCCGGGGATTCACCACGCCCAAATCGACAAACTCACCCAAAATTGTGTTTCTGATTGTGTCAAGTGTAATTCTGCTGCCATTGGGATTGATTCGGTCGAGCAGAAGGTATTTAAAAAAACGGGCAGACTGAGTGGTGCCCGGCCATGAGATTTTCATTTGCCCTGAAGCCCTGTCAAAACTCACACAAACCGCATCAGGCGGAATGACTTTGGGCGGTTCGGTAATCAATATCTTCAATGTTGCCCAGGTGGTATCGGCTTTAGGGCAACCCCGGTCGTAAACCATAATTCGATAAACCACCGTATCGCCTGAAAAACTGTTGCACAGGGTAGGCCAATTAAATCTGATTTTCGATGAGCTTATTCCCTGTGTGAAAGTAACAACAGCTGTATCCGAGCCTTTCATGCCTCCGTTTTTAATTCTGAAAGCTTTCAGCAACAGGGTGTCGAAAGGATCAGGATCTCGGGCTGTCATGGTAATATCAATGATATCGGTGGCTACGCCCTGAACAAATGTATCGCGCATTGTTGGCTTCTTGTTCAGGTTTTCAAAATCAATTTTAAAAATGGCATTGTTACAATTGGGGCTGTTTACAGTTCGGCTGTAAGCTCCGGGAGTGGTAGGAAACAATCCGTTTCGGCGGCAGCCTGCGCAAACCGATTGATAAATAATTCCTTTTTTATCAAAACGGCTGGTACCACCGTCCACATGTTCATGGGCCTCCCTTGAACCGGATGTAATGCCTCCAAAATAGGTGGCATAGGCCAGACTGTGCATATTTTTACCAAATACGGCCACATAAAAATCGCTTCCGTCAGTGGCTTTCTGGGCGGCATCGGGCGATAAGGGCATGTTGTTGGTGTTGCCGGTGTTTCGGTGTTTTTTCAGCATCCCGGTCTGCACATCATTCAAAACATCGTTGGTTTCTCCTCCCCAACCCGAAACAAATATTCTCTCGCAGCGATCAACCAGAAAAGCCGAGGGACTAATGTTGGGCTGATTTGAGTTTCCACCGAAAGTGGTACTGAGGTCGGGTGCATTCAAATCCTGGTCGTAACGAACAATGAACTGACCTTTGGCTGGTTGATTAAAGGGCGAATTGATGATGGGAAACACGCCCTCGGTTTGGCCAAATGCGTAAGGCCTGCCCGAGTTATCGGTTTGCGCAAAATAGGCCTGTTCGTATTTATCGGTTCCAATGTGACAAGCAGAGAGTGTTTGCCCGTCGGATTTTCTGTAGCGAACCAGAATACCGTCTGCAATTCCTCCCCTGTAGGCATTTCTGAATTCGGGAATTCTGCTTTGCAGATCATTGCTACTCACACCGCCACTGCAGTACAAATCGTTGTTTTTACCAAATGCCAGCCCGTAATAGGACTCAAAGCCGGAGCCTCCCATAATCTGACTCCACCGAAGGGATTTCAAATCACCGGTAAGGCTAAAAACCACCGCATCTTCATTTCCACCGTAATCATAGCTGTTATTGCTTTTCGGAAAATCAAAGCTGAAGGTCATTCCGGAAATGAAAACATTGGTATCGTCGGTAATGATTTCGCCCCGAAACTCATCTGCATAGTTGTAAAGCAAAGGAAAATCATCAATGGGAAAAACATCGCGTGGCGCCCCCACAGCATCCATGCTTCCAGCGCCAAAATAGGTGCTGCCCAACAAAACCGATCCGGCTGCATTCAGCTTAGATATGAAGTAATCGTAATCACCGCTGATATTTCTTCCAAAAGCACCATTGCTTACCGGGAAGTTGGAACTTCGGGTACTTCCCATGATGTAGAGGTTTCCAAAACGATCGGCCACCATGCTGTGGGGCTGTTCGTTGTTCTCTGCACCAAGATAAGTGCACCAAAGCAGGGTTTTACCGTCAGGGCTAAACTTGAGAATGGCGGCATCCCTTCCATCGCCGTAACCCAGGTTTTCAGACACTCCGCCTCCGAAACTAGCCTGATAAGCGCCGGGTGTAACCGGAAGTCCGACATTAAAAACTGTTCCTCCGGCAAAGGCATTACCCAGTTCGTCGTAAGTGCCGGTGCATCCAAAATTGTCGGCTCTTGAACCACTGTAAGTACTAAATACCAAAATGGGATCGACAATCAGTTTTTTATACTTTCTGTTGCCGGGCTGGTCCAGCACAAAATGAACTTCGCCATTTTTTAGTTCATAAGCGGCTTTCAAGTCCGTTTCACCGGCATCATTTACGCCCCAAACCCGCGGCATGTTCTCTTTTATTTCGCCCAGCGAAGTGTGAATGGTGAGTATATTGTTCCACAATGACAGGGAATCAGCACCTTTGTAAGTCCAGGAAATATTGGCGGGATTGCTGTTTTTGCCAGGTGAGGTGCATACCAGGTTGTACTTGAGTGTTCCGTTGTTTTCAAAAATTTCCAGATCTACACCTTTATAAAGATTTTTGATTGTCACCCCAGGCCAGGCTTTCACACCGGTAGCCCATTGAGTGGAGTTTTTGCCTTTGAAGAAATGATACACTTCAGAAAATGCCTCGCCACGGGTAACAACTTCGCTGAATTCGCCGCCGTTAAAAGAAAGGAGCAGGGCGTGGCAGTTCACCGAAAATTTGTTCAAACCC